>JAPLIX010000162.1 GCA_026388865.1 Pseudomonadota bacterium
GACCAGGGCAAGGATACGGTTGAGGCTAATATTGAGCTGGGTTTTGATGAAGACCTCAGGGATTATGGCATTGGGGCTCAAATACTGCGTGACCTTGGTGTCAGCAAATTGCGCCTCCTCACGAATAACCCGCGCAAGATAATCGGCCTTGAAGCCTACGGTCTTAAAATCACCGAGCGCATATCAATCCAGTCCAAGCCGAAGAAGCATAATATTAAATACCTGCAGACCAAGAAAAAAAAGATGGGGCACATCCTTGATTTTGATTAAATACTAAATACTAACCCGGACAAGCCAGAACTAAAAATGTTCATGTGTGTATGATAATTTCTAAATCCGAAGCACGAAATCCGAAACAAATTCCAAAGGCCAAAATTCAAAACAATGCAGAGGATTACCTGCTGTTTTGATCGTTCAATATTAGTTTTTTGTATTTGTTTCGTGCTTCGATATTCGTATTTCGTATTTTTCTTGTCAGAAAAACACGAAAGTAACAACTAAGAGACTGAACAATATTAAATGACCAAATATCAAAAGTTACCCGAAGACACCCAAAGTAAAAAACACTATGACTTGGAGGACCGGACGTTCCGGTTTACAAAGAATGTTTTTTCATTTATTGATACGACAGCTAAAACCTTGACTAACATCGAGGTTAGCAAACAGCTTGCACGATCGGCTGGTTCAGTCGGCGCAAATTACATTGAGGCGAACGAATCATTAAGTAAAAAAGACTTTATAATGCGCATTAAAATATGTCGCAAAGAATCAAAAGAAAGTCGTTACTGGTTGCTGCTTATTAATTGCACCGGGGAATCAGCGATTATGAGGGATAATCTCGTTCAGGAATCAACTGAGTTAATGAAAATATTTGGTGCTATTCTGGAGAAATCAAAATAGCGTATTAAGCTGTTTAGCTTTTTGAAATTGTTCAGGATTTAGAAATTAGAATTTAGTATTTTTTAAAGGAGATACAGTATGGGCAAAACATATGAAGGCAAGCTGGTAGCAAAGGATTGCAAATTTGCAGTCATTGTCAGCAGGTTTAACGATTTTATTGTCGGCAAGCTGCTGGAGGGAACAATGGATGCTCTTCTGCGCCATGGTGCAGAAGATAAAAATATTGATATAATCAGAGTTCCCGGAGCGTTTGAAATTCCCCTGGTCGCCAAGAAGCTTGCCAACTCCGGTAAGTACCATGCGGTTATATGCCTGGGAGCGGTTATCAGGGGTGCAACGCCTCATTTTGAATATGTGGCGGCCGAAGTATCCAAAGGCATCGCCCAGGTTAATCTTGAAACTGAAATTCCCGTCACCTTTGGGGTCCTGACAACTGATAATATCGAACAGGCTATCGAGCGTGCAGGCAGCAAGTCCGGCAACAAAGGATGGGATGCCGCCATATCAGCTATTGAGATGGTGAATCTGATTAAGGAAATTAAATAGACGACAGATTACAGAACACAGACAACAGATAGGTAATTATTTTACCCGCGGTCTGACTTCTGTATTCTGCTTTCTCTATTCTTTTACACAGAGGTCTGCTCTTTGGGAACGAGAAGGAAATCAAGAGAAATCGCAATCCAGATTCTGTACACGCTGGAAATTAACGAATCAGATATCGACGATGCTCTCACAACGTTTTGCGCTATGTATCACCCGGATGGTGAATTCATAGATTTTGCCACTCACCTGCTCCGGGGGGTATTTCAACACCAGCAAGAAATCGACCAGATAATCCGTAAGGCATCAGATCACTGGTCTTTGCACCGGATGGCGATGGTAGACCGGAGCATCATCCGGACAGCAGTTTTTGAGCTTCTCTATTGTCCTGATATCCCGGCTAAAGTAACCATAGACGAGGCTGTTGAAATCGCGAAAAAATTCAGCACCGATAAATCAAGCGCGTTCATAAACGGCATTCTCGATAAAGTTGCCCATCAATTCTCCAATACAAAACCCGCCGCCTGATCAAGCACCAGCAAACAGCCATCAGCCTACAGCTAACAATTATCATATATCTGCGTAGATATACATGGAAGAAATTCAAGTCAAAACGCACAGCCCTATAGAGCTGATTGATATTACCCATCAGGTACAAAAGATGGTGCACAAAAGCAATGTTACCAGCGGTATGTGTATCGCCTTTGTACCTCACACCACCGCGGCCTTAACTATAAATGAAAATGCCGACCCCTCCGTTATCCAGGATATGCTGGCAGCATTGAATAAAATTATCCCGCTACAGGATGGCTATCGCCACAGCGAAGGCAATTCAGCCGCTCACATCAAGGCAAGCGTCATCGGCTGTTCACAAACCGTCATCATCGAGAGTGGCATTCTGCAGCTTGGTACCTGGCAGTCTCTTTTTTTCTGCGAGTTTGACGGACCAAGAAACAGGAAGGTATGGATCAAGATAATTGCAAGGTGAATAGGTGAGTCGTCCACCCTCCGTAGCAGGTACTGCGGAGGACGGGGTGGATAGGTGAATCGGTTTTTTAATGGGGCTTATATGGGCTACGAAAGTTTTAGAGAGTTAAGGGAACCTCTAATAATTCACACTCTGTCACTCCCGCGCAGGCGGGAGTCCAGGAATTTCAACATATTATGGATTCCCGCTTTCGCGAAAAATGACATTTTTAGAGGAACCCTTAATAGTTTGGCAGGAGGCTAAGTCATTGGCCATAGAAATTTATAAAATAACTAATCAGGGGATGTTAAAGACAGATTATGGTTTGCGTGACCAGATACAAAAGTCAGCCGTTTCAATAGCCTCAAATATAGCAGAAGGATATGAACGAAACAGCGATAAAGATTTCATCAGATTTCTTTATATTGCCAAGGGTTCCTTAAGTGAATTATTGACCCAATTAGAGATTGCTTCTGGCGTTGGCTATTTAGATAATGACAGCCTGGAAATTCTGACTGATAAATGCAATAAAATTGGTTCTATGCTAACCAGACTTATACAATATCGAAAGACCGTTTAACCGATTTCCCCATTCATTGATTAATCTGATTGCCAAATGATTCATTCACCCACTCACCCACTCACCCATTCACCGACTCACCCATTCACCGATTCACCGATTTATCGGCTTATCGATTCCCACGCCCACCTTGAAATGTCCGACTATGATGCTGATCGTGATGCCGTCATCAAACGTGCCCTGGACCAGGGAATAGAAATAATTATTACTATCGGCATTGGCAGGAAAGAGTGCGAGCAGGCACTCGCCCTTGCGCGCGCCTACTCCTGTGTCTATGCCGCCCTGGGGCTGCACCCGCATAATGCCAAAACGGATGCCGCACGGATTTTTGATTTTATAAAAGGGAGCGTCAGGAATGATAAGGTTGTGGCGCTGGGAGAGATGGGCCTTGATTTTTTTAAAAACTGGTCACCGCAGCAGGACCAGATTCGCTGCTTTCATGAACAGCTCGCCATGGCGCGGGAACTGAAGCTGCCGGTCATTATTCACGACCGCGATGCCCATACAGAAACAGTCAGGATACTGAAGGAGGAGCAGGCCGGGGAGGTCGGCGGCGTGATACACTGCTTTTCGGGAGACTACCGGATGGCCGCAGACTGTATGGATATGGGCTTTTATATTTCCATACCAGGGACCGTAACTTTTAAAAATGCCACAATACTTCACGACGTGGTGAAAAAACTGCCGCTTGATAGAATACTAATTGAAACAGATGCCCCGTTTCTCACCCCCCAGCCGTTCCGCGGGAAAAGAAACGAGCCTGCCTATGTCAGGTATGTGGCAGAAAAGATAGCTGAAATTAAAAAATTGCCCTTAGAGGAAGTTGCCAGGATAACAACAAACAATGCAAGAAAACTCTTCTCCCTGCCATAGCTTCAGATTCACCGCGAAGAGCACAGCGCCGGCATAGATAGGTGTGTATTCTTATTTTCTTGCCTTAGAAAATAAACATTCTCTGCGCTCTCGGCGTTCTCTGCGGTATATTTATTAAAACCTAAGCGTTGCCTTGCACCGCGTCGGGTTGAGCAGCAGGTTGAATGCATCAGCAATGTTTCTCGTTACTATCGCGGCGGCCATTACCGCCTGTGCGGAAGCACCCTCCCCTTCTATCACCGCTATCCCCAGACGGGCCGCATGCAGCATCCTCCGGTCATTGTTGCCGTTGCCCACGGCAACCACATGGTCGGCGCCGAGCTTTTTTACATAGTCCTCTTTCTGGATATCGTGGTCGGCAGCGGAAAGCACGGTAATGCTGCACGGCATATTCTGCAGCTCATCTCTGGCGGTCCCGCAGGTGTCGGCAGTGACCACATGCACCGTAACGTGTTGCGCGAGTCTCTCGACTTGCTCTTTCACGCCGGGCAGCAGCCTGCCGTCAACAGAGAGGGTCCCGGTGAAATCACACACTAGATGTTCAAGCCTTATTATTCCAAAGCCAGGGACATTTATTTCAAGCATTACCCCTCCTTTTTTAAAATATAAAATAGGCATGTACCTTCGGCAGAGCCGGAGGATTAATCTGTAAGCAGCTCAAAGTGGCGATGATGTATAGGCTACTTTTAAAATTGTCATTCCCGTGAAAACGGGAATCTATAACCAATTGAAATTACTGGACTCCCGCGGAAGCTGAAGTCCAATTTAAATATTCAGTCCACCTCTGACGCTGTCATTCCCGCGCAGGCGGGAATCCAGGAAAACAGTTATACTAATTCGCCATATAAATCTTTCCATTCAGGATTCAGGTTTTCAATGATCCGCAATTTCCAATTCCTGTTCCATTTCTTTATCTGTTTTTCTCTGGTTATTGCTTCCCGTATATCGTTGTGCACCTCGTACCATACGAGGGTGTGCACATTGTATTGTTTTGTGAACCCCTCGATAAGATTCTCTTTATGCTCATAAACCCTTTTGAGTAGATTATTTGTTACCCCAATGTACAGCGTGCCGTTTTTTCTGCTTGCCAGCATATAAACGTAGTATTGTTTATCAACGGACATTTCGCAAATTCTTTTCAAAAGATTCTGGATTCCCGTCCCCGACTAAAACATTCGAGGCCTGCGCGAAAATGAGTGCGTTAGCGTCAGCCACAAAATATATTATATTTTTAAATATTTATGTGCTTTTTAATTTACTTATTGCTACAATCCTTATAGTATCTATAGCACACCTTCCCGCAGCACTATTTTAACCTTAAAAAATCAGGCAGACATATGGAAAATGATAGCACAAAAAGTGTTACATTAAAACGATATGTCATTTCGGTGCTGATAATATGGACGGTATTAATTGCCGTCTCGCTTGCTTGGAACATAGTTCAGAATAAATCAAATACCAGGGAAATCGCTTATAACCTTGCTCATCTCACCCTTAAAAAGGATACCCTGTACCGTCACTGGAATGCTGACCACGGAGGCGTGTATGCCTTCGTCACGAAAGACAC
>JAPLIX010000156.1:0-718 GCA_026388865.1 Pseudomonadota bacterium
AGATCTCTCTTCCCGTTGCACATCAATCTGTAGAAGGCAAAGAGGGGAAAAAAGAGATACTGGATAATCTCCTGCTTGAATGGTGGCACAAGGTAAAAGCAGGTGTAAAACAGCTTACGGGAAAAACTGAATTTTCTCTGGAAACGATACGGGAAGCCTTTTTTATATTGAAAACAGTGCGGCATAATAAATCAAAATTGTCGGAGCTTTCTAAAGTCACTACCCTTTTGACTGAGAGGCCCCAGAATTTTTCCAGAAAGAATTGTGTGAGCACCTGTTTCGATGAAGTCACTGAATTTACTAGACATGTAACTCTGATTTACATAGCTTATCGGATGCTTAAACAGGGTAACAATCAAGCTCAGATAGCGCGGGAATTACATTTAAGTCGTGAGCGTATACGACAATATGTGCAGCTCTGGATAAAGCCATATATAAAAAGCAAACTCAAAAAAATCGGGCTGGCTACCGCCAGGCACACCGTCAGTGAGGCGTATTCCAAAGCCAAAAAACAACAAAAGACTGCCAGGTTCCTTCTACAGAGGTTTTTTACAGACGATACCTCTATAAATCCACCTCCCCTTATAACAAGGGTTAATCCCAGCAAGTTCATTAAATTGTTTAAGTTGACTATCCGGTTTCCCAAACGCATCATTGTGCCAGGTCAAAAACTGAAAATATCTGCAGAAGTATTTGGAAAAGAAAATCGTCTTAACCT
>JAPLIX010000156.1:732-3178 GCA_026388865.1 Pseudomonadota bacterium
GACCTATTCTCATAATGAAAGTCTCGGCTGGTGCCTTGCCCACTGGGATACAAAAAAGCACTGTCTGGTTAGCAGCACCAGTAAAACGACGGTAACGCTGATACCGTCTAAGATACCGGAGGAACAGCTGCAAAAACAGCTATACCGGCACTTTGTCAAGGCAGTAAGAAGAGGGATATTGGCTGAGCCACCTGAAATGAAATTAAAGATAAAAACTTTCGTAAAATACCCGTGCATCGCTACTGCTATATTTGGCAAGAGCAGCTCATTATATCTGAACCTAACTGACACCTTTTATTTACTAAGTATTATCGGTGTACAATTAAATGCTCCAGGGAAATCTATCCTTGTTAAGTTTGAAGCTGTCGGAAAGCAAAATCATGTGGAGTACAAACACATAATACTGTCTGGCAACGTCCAGTGGCACTATCGGGCTTTTATAGCTAAAGAAGATAACACAGGGAAAATGTTATTTTATCCACTGGGTGAAAGGAATGTACAGCCCGTTCATTTTGAATATATGTACAATGAAATAAAACACAAGAAGACCGTTTGAGCTACAGGGGCGGAGTAACTATTTTGGAAAGGAGGTGATCAGCAGAATAGCACACAAAACTCAATAAGAGTAAGGAATAAAATGCAAGGATGAGCACGGTACGAATTACACAATAAAAAAGGAGGATGAATGAAAAAACATTTGATTAAAAACTTAATCTTAATTGTATTAATTGCTGTTGGCACAGCAGGAACCGGGATGTGTGCCGGCGATGACGTTCCATTTGCCCGTTTTATTAAACCGGTTACCAATCCGGTCTACTTTGATGAGCCGTATAATATATCTTACGTTCATGTGGTGAATGCTTACCAAGATCTTCCTAAGCATATCAATACCAGGGTGGGACGAGTGAAGCTTGACGGCCATTTAAATCTTACTGCCATCAGGGCAACATACGCTTTTAACGAGAAATTTTCCCTTATAGCAGCTAAAGACGGGTATATAGATTTTAAGCCTGGTCATACCCTGCAGAGTGAGTACGGGTGGGCCGACCTTGCTGCCGGCTTCAAGTATGCCCTGTACTATTGCCCGCAGGAAGAATTTATTGTTTCCGGAAAACTGCTCTTTGAATTTTTCCAGGGCAGCGGAAAGGTCTTTCAGGGCAATGGTGATGGTAACGCGGCCCCGTCCATAACCTTTCTGAAAGGCTATGACAAATGGCAGGTTATGGGAACCCTCGGGATGATTATCCCGTTTAATGCAAACCAGGAGAGTATGGAAGTTTATCAAAGCTACCACGTCAGTTACGCGGTAACTCCCAGACTGTTTCCCCTCCTTGAAGTGAACCATTTTTGCGTAGCCCGGCAGGCGGGCAGAGACGCGCTGGTACCATCTATCGCCAAGTGGGAGGGTGGTGATGTTATTAATCTGGGTTCACGGCATGGACTTGATCATAGAAATTTTATTACTATGGCTGCTGGTTTTCGCTACCGGATATTCGAACAGGCGGGCGTATTTAAGAATCTGGATTTTGGATTTGCCTATGAGCTTCCGGTTACAAACCCCAATAACGGTTTAATGCAACACCGCTACACTGCAGACCTGGTGCTACATTTTTAATGTATAGCGAGAATCTTTTAATCGAGGGAATTTAGTATAAGGTAATAATATTATCAGCAGACGAGGCTACTCCTCACAACAAGGGGCACCTTCAATGCGGGCAGAAGCGGAGTCAGTAACAACTCCGCTTCTTTTAACGTTAGTCAGCACTATGAATAATAATGCATCGAACGAAGCATTATTATCATTATTAATTTGCCCAGTTTTTCCTCTGCTGAACAGGAAAAAGTACCTACCCCTGAAAAAAATCATTACCGGTACAGTCCAAATGACACGTTTTTCATTCCGCCATGGTAATGCAAATGATTACGGGATAACTATGCTGTGAGGGGAATTACCGATAGTTGTCTGACGAGGAACCAGAAATAAGCTGATAGTAATTATTGAGTGGCTGCCTTCACCGCAGGCAGCTTGAATATAAAGCGGCTTCCCTTGCCAACCTCTGACGTGACATCGAGCGTTCCCTGATAGCCTTCTATAATCCGTTTTACAAACGACAGGCCCAGGCCTGACCCATGGCGTTCCATTTCTTTTGCCCGCGGAGCGCGGTAGAATTCATGAAAAATCAATTCCAGCTCTTGCGGTGATAGGCCGATACCCGTATCTTCAATGCTCCCAATGGCCCACCCGTCCTGCTCTTTGAGCACTATCGTAACCATACCGCCGGGAAGCGTATATTTGATGGCATTGGATATGAGGTTGGTCCACAACTGGTCCATGAGCATGGGATTGGTTGCCACCAGCGGCCGGTTTTTTATCTCCATACTGAACTGCAGGCCTTTTTCTTGAGCCTGCGCCTTGAGAGTGGGCACCACCTTTTCAATATCCTCT
>JAPLIX010000156.1:3265-4337 GCA_026388865.1 Pseudomonadota bacterium
CTTGGCAGTGGTCAGATTCATCAGGTCATCCACCAGATCAAGCAGGTCTTGTCCCCGCTCAATGGCATTATCAATAATTTTGTCCTGCTGGTCAGGGGGAACGTAGCCTTTGCGCAGCAGAATCAGGAAGCTGAGCAGGGCGGTTATGGGTGCCCTGAATTCATGAGCGATGGTGAGCCTGAATGCTGCGGGTCCAATGAAATCCTTGTTTAACTGGTCAAAGCCGTCCAGCTCACCTTTGGCCAGTGACCACAACTGGGACACCTCCTGCTCAAATATCTGCAGGCGTTTCACATCGTGGGACAGCCGCCGCTTCTCAAGCCCCTGGTTAATGGTCAGCAGAAGTAAATCTGAGGTAAACGGCTTGGTGAGAAAATGATACGCCCCGGCTTTCATTGCCTGCACGGCAACCTCTATCGATCCATAGCCGGTCATGACGATGCATACCGAGTCGTGATCCCGGGCATGAATAGATGGCAGGATCTCTATTCCCTGGCCGTCCGGGAGCATCACATCAAGCAGTATGATGTCAAAGGATGTGCTGTTGATTTTCTGCAGTCCCTCGTTGAGGCTGTATGCTGATTCAACATAAAACCCTTGTGGCTCCAGAACCCTGCGACAGGCTTTTTGTATTCCTGCCTCATCATCAATGATCAGGATTTTTGCAGCTTCTTCCATGGTACTTTTGTACTGAAATCAAACCGTCATATCTTTTGCATTATTCTCGGGACGTATCTGCAATGTGGAAAATATTACCGGAAGTATGACCGTAAAGGTAGTTCCCTGGCCGAGCTGACTGCTGACCGTGATCTGGCCCCGGTGCATCTTGATAATGCCATAGACGATTGACAGGCCCAGCCCGGTTCCCTTGCCCACGGGCTTGGTGGTGAAAAAGGGGGTAAACAGCTTGCCCAGATTTTCTTCCGAGATGCCGCATCCGGTATCAGATATCCTCACCTCCAGGCGCTGACTGTCTATAAGGCTGGTGCGTATGGTGATGGTGCCGCCTGCGGGCATGGTATCAGCAGCGTTGTCAAGCAGGTTGACAAAGACCTGCATCAGCTGCGCCTGA
>JAPLIX010000526.1:0-1604 GCA_026388865.1 Pseudomonadota bacterium
ATCAAGGCACATCGGTTGTCCTTTGGCTATGGTTTTTCTTCGCACATAAACTATACCAAAGTACATATATCCCGATGTGCTTTTCTTTACCTTTTTCCTATACCCTTTACCCCTGTTTCAACTTAAACACGAAAGAAGCATTATTTATTTTCTTCACTGCTTTGCAAAGCGCTCTGCATTATGAGTAAGAAATTCTCTGGCAAATGTGGTTTTGCCTGCTCCATCAGGCCCGGGAATGATATAGAGAGTTGGACTTTTTTTACTATTCTTCACCTTCTGTTTATTCTTAGAAATTAGTCTGTGCCCTATCCAATTGTTTCAGAAAAATAAGCTTTATCCCAGAGGCGCTTCTTATGGTTAATCTGCTTTAACACTCCAGGAAAATTATCAACAATGGCTTTCCCGGAATGCTGTTTAAGTTTACGCATAATAGTATCAACTGACTCCCCGCCATCGGTGTCAACATATAAATGAACATGATCGGGCGCCAGCCACAGGATTTGCGCATATCCTCCAACCATGTCATCGCATGTTAAAAACAAATCACTTATGAAATCGAAGTACTCAGCACTTTTTTCAAAAACAGGTCCGCGATACAACACATTCCAGACAAAATGGTATTTAAGATCGAGATATATCTCGTCAGGATCACGGTTCAGCCTTTGAACAGCTAAAGCATTCTTATATTTGAATTTATCCGAATCAACCAGCCTCTTAATCTCTGCAGAACGACAACTATCTGCCGTAGTAACATCTTTACTTGCTGCTTTAGCTGCCGATTTTTCTACCACATTAAGCTTTTGCCTGAAGGCATAGCAGACAAAGTCGTGCAGGTCCTGAACACCCCGATTTAGATCACACAAGGTTGACTCTGCAAAGCCTACATTCTGACAGAATTTGCATTTCTTGTGCGCTGCAGCAGCATTGTTTTTAGCGCAGGAATAACATTTTGCAGGTAATTTACTTGAGTTGTCAATCATGTTTGCAACAAAAGTTCTCCTCTGAATGCCTTATCAAGAATTGAAGGAAGCATGGCATCAAGTTCTGTAGCGGTTTCTGATTGGAGTTTTTTCAGCGCGGAAACTTTTTCTTGGAGGTTATTGAAGTAAGCAACAATGCGATACTGTTCAGGTAGAGGCGGAACTATTATCTGCACTTTGCGAAGATTTGTCTCATTAATTGCTGGGTAGTGCCCTCCTGTTGTCTTTGAAACACATTGATCAACAAAAAAAGGGGAGCAAAATTGAAAAAGCAGAAAATCGGGATTAATAGACGACCCACATGAAAAAACCGCAAACCCTGTAGAACATATTTGATTATCGAGTTTTTCCCCTATCTTAGCAAATGAGCGCAGGTTTGGTCTTACAGTAGAAATAATAATGTCATCTTTTTTAATAACTCTTCGAGCGCGAGAAGGCGCTGCATTTTTGGAGACAATCTTACCTATGTTTATTGTTGATGGTCCAGGAGGAAGTGATGAAATGTCTATATAAGTAAAGGTATCACCTGTATTGAATTTTGAAGGATTGCGATATTCTTTATTTAATTGTAAATCTGCATTATCAATGGAGGTAAAAAACGATTTTAACTCTGGACTATAAAAA
>JAPLIX010000526.1:1698-3516 GCA_026388865.1 Pseudomonadota bacterium
GCCGCAAACCACGAGCCTCTTCGATTTTGGCAGACAATTCTTCAATACGCGCCACAATCCGCTGCTGTTCCGATAAAGTCGGCAAAGGCACCTTAATTTCAGGAATGCGTTTTATACTTAAAACCCGGTTTCTTCCAGCTGAACCAGGACAAATTTTATTGATCTGCTCCAAGCCCTCGCGTGTGCCGAGATAGCGAGATAGATAAGGTGCGAAACATCTTTCTTCGTTAACACGAAAAGTCGGATAACGAGTTGATCCATACATGCCGTCTTCTGCCTTTGAGCAAAGTGCTATTGCGCCCTCCCAAGCAAAAGTAATTTGAAGAATCAGATCACCCTCACGTAGCTTATAGAGTTTTTTTTCACCAACATCGAGGCCACTCCGGGGCGGTTTATGAAAGATACCGCGACCAAAACAATAAATGCCAATCTCTGGATACTGCTGGTCGGGAATAACATCCACTGGGCGACGCTCTAAGGCAATCAATTCGCCCAAGCTTACGATTGGCCAATTTGTGTTCACACTTTCTGCGCTAAAACGGATTTGATCTCATTTATCAACTCTGCTATGCGCTGCTCCTTTTTGAAAATGTCATCAGCAAGCTGCTCAGGTGGCATATGTTCAAAATCTTTTTTGCTATTGGGATTTTTAATGTCGAGGTTGGCAGATATCAGAACGCCATTTCCGTCATATTTCAAAATATCGCTGCCTTTTACTTTCCATGACTGTTCATTCTCAACCCTGTTACCCCACCACTCAAAACATGGCTTGAAATCTTCAAATTGCATGGGCTGGGTTTTAGTGTAGTACTTGCGACCCTCGGGCAGCGGCTGTTCATAATACCAGATTTCTTCTGTTGGCCCTGAGCGGTCAAAGAAAAGGAGGTTGGTTGGTATGGGAGTATAAGGCGCAAACACACCATTGGGTAAGCGGACAATAGTGTGCAGATTGAACTCTTTCAGCAGCTCTTCCTTAATTCTTGCACAAACACCATCACCAAACAGCGTGCCATTTGGTACAACCACACCGGCACGACCCGGCTTTGGCTGGCGTTTGAGCTTGCGCATGATAAGCTGCAGAAACAGAAGCGCAGTTTCTGCGGTCTGCTTGTCGTTGGGGAAATTCCCAAGGATGCCTCGTTCCTCTTCTCCCCCAAACGGCGGATTGGTGAGTATAATATCCACCCGATCTTTATCGCCTATGTTTTTGAGTGGCACGAGCAGACTGTTGCCGGGGTCAATCTGTGAAGATTCAAGACCATGCAGAAGCAGATTCATCTGAGCCAGAAGGTAGGGTAGAGATTTTGCTTCGCCGCCAAATATGCTTGCTTGTTGCAGTACCTCTCGGTCCTCTACCGACCTGCACTGTTTTTCAAGGTGATTATACGCCTCAACAAGAAACCCGCCAGTACCACACGCAGGGTCAAGGACTGTTTCACCAAGGCGTGGGTTGGTGACTTCAACCATAAAACGAACAACTGACCGGGGCGTGTAAAACTCTCCCGAATCTCCAGCAGTGTCGCGCATTTCTTTAAGCATGGATTCATAGAGGTGCCCAAGCGTGTGAATCTCCTCACTGCTGGTAAAATGAATGCCATTAATCTTGTTAATGACATCCCGCAGAAGATAGCCGTTAATCATGCGGTTGACGGTGCCGCGAAAGACCGTTCCTACAACATCACGGCGGTCGCGTTTTCCGCCACTGCCTTCAAGTGATCGCAGATAATAAAACAGCCCCAGGCCTTTAGAGCCATCAGGCCGGGTGCATTCATCATTATTAATAAAGGCTATAAGTTCATCGCCGGTGATGCCGTCTTC
>JAPLIX010000078.1 GCA_026388865.1 Pseudomonadota bacterium
CCATCGCCGTTCCAGCTTCCGGCATAGAGATACGCGCTGTCAAAGGGATCGATTGCTATGCGATAGATCTGGCCGCCGTAGAGGCCGAGGTCCTGCCACAGGGGATTTCCCTGTGCGTGTATCTCAGGCGAGCAAGTGCCGAGCAGCACAACAAGGAGAACTATACGGTGTAACATTTTCATACCCAGCTCCCCGCGCAACGAGCGCTGTGTTTAAAAGTATTATTATGACGAGCCATAGCTGTGCAGCCCCGAGAGGAGGAAATTTACCCCGAGGAAGGTGAACAGCACGGCAGCAAACCCGATGATTGAGAGTATCGCCGTCTTCCTCCCGTGCCAGCCGCGGGTCAGGCGGGCGTGGAGAAATGCTGCATACATGAGCCAGGTGATGAGCGACCAGGTTTCCTTCGGGTCCCAGCTCCAGTAGCTTCCCCAGGCATAGTTTGCCCACACCGCGCCGGTGATGATGCCGATGGTCAGCAGCAGAAAGCCGATGGCTATTGTTTTATAGATAATGTCATCAAGAGATTCCATGGACGGAAAGAGCTCGGACATATCCGCACCTGCGGGGACTTTTTCTTTAGCCTTTTTATACTTGAAGAGATAGGTGATGCTTGAGCCAAAAGAGATGGCAAACGCAGAGTAGGAAAGAAAACAGGTCAGCACATGGTAGGTGAGCCAGTTGCTTTGCAGCGCCGGAACCAGCGGCTCGATTTCATCCTGAATGTTGGGAGAGAGCGAGGCGTAGGCCATGGCAATTGAGATTAGGGGAAAGATAAACACCCCGAGCGCCTTGCTCTTATAGCGATATTCCACGATGAGATAAATAATAACCGTTGTCCAGGAAAGGGACATAAGTGATTCATACAGGTTGGAAAGCGGGATGTGGCCGTGTCCCAGCTGATATGATTCATACCAGCGCATGCCCAGGGCGACGGTGTGGACGACAAGGCCAAAAATGGCGATACCGGTAATTACCTGGCCAAATTTCCGGTTTCTGAAGCACAGGTAGGTGCAATAGGACACCATGCAGATGAGATAGGTAATGGTGACAACGCCTAACAGCTTTGAACTGATCATGCTTATCCCCTTTATGCTTTCAATGATTTAAAAAGTGTTTCAAATTCCCTGCTGAATGCGACGTGATTTTTACTGGTTGAGCCGGCAAGCACGGCCTTGAATTCACCGTCCTTTTCTTCCACGCGCAGCCAGATGCGGCGATGAGAGGTAAAGAACGCGACATAAATGCCGCCGATAAGAAATATGCAGCCAAGCCACACCACCAGCACCCCGGGATCATAGGTGACCTGCAGGCCCGTATAATACCGGGGTTGGAAGTTTACCAGCTGCAGGTCAAGCGGCTGGTCGCCCTTGCCGTGGAAATCAGGAAATTTTGCAAATATCCATTTATTGAACTCTTCTTTCCCGCCATTGAGGACCGTTACACGGACGGCAGGGTTATTGAATTCCTGAGACTTTGAAAATGGCTTTCCGTTATTATCCATCGAAAAGTCTGAGAGGAATTCATCTGCGCGCACGGCATAGTTTGTTCCGGCAATTGGTGCGCTGCTGCCCACATCCAGGGTCAGGTCCTGCTGTTTGCCCGAGTCTTTTTGTTTAACACTGAGGTGAATCTTGCCCCCGCTATCCGGAGCAGCACCGTAGCTTGACTGGTAAAAATAGATACCGCGGTAAACCAGCGGATCGTTCACCGCAATGGTCTTGGTTAAAACCTCCCGGTTGTTTTCGAGTACGGTGAGGGTGCTTTTATAGGCCTTGGGCCTCTGGGAGCCAGCATAAAAAGTGACTTCAAATTTGTCACAGCGTATGGCAAAGTCGATCTTCCTGATCTCGTTCGAGTTTTTCAGTTGCATCACATGTGCAGTCTGCCCTTCGGGGATCTGCATGTAGCCCTGATAGCCCAGCGATCCTGACATGGACCCCAGAATAATGATTATCAGTCCCAGGTGCGTCAGATAAAACCCGAAACGGGTGTAGCGGCCGCTTTCAGAAAAAAGATGCCAGCCCCCCTGCTTTTGTATAAGAGCAGGTTTGTTAAGATACTGCGCGATGACTGTCTCATACTGCTTTTCCTGTGCCGCGGAAAATTTTTTCAGAGTGAATTTTCTGACATTTGTCAGCCCCTGCAGCAGCTTGTCATCAAGCACCGTGTCCCCATGAAATATCGCACGCCAGACCCGCGGCAGCCGGTTAAGAGAACAGGCTGCGAGGTTTATGGTAAAGAGGGTCATCAGGCAGATAAACCACCACGAGGCAAACAGGTTTGGGAAACCCAGCGTGGCAAAGATCCGGTACGTTGACTGGCTGTAGAGCTGCAGGTAGTGCTGGGGTGATTCATTCTGGGGGATGAGCGTGCCAATGACGCACACGCTGGACAGAATAATAAGCAAAACTATGGTGAGCTTAATGGAAACAAAAAAATCCGTTACCCTCTGTATCACATTCTTCTGTTTTTTTGCTGTCATGAAAACTGACTCCTTTTTTGGAGGGGGGACATGAGCTGCTGTAGTCTCTGCGTATAATTTAATAACAGAATTCAGGAGGGTTGTGCAAGGGGTTAGTATTGCTTTGAGAAAAATTTTAAAAAAATTTAAAAACCTGTTGACAACCGTGCACTTTTCTTGCTACTAAATCACAAATTTATATAAATATTTATATAGGGGTGACTGCCTTGAAAAAGTGGGTTGTATATTTAATTCTTGCTCTTCTTCTGTTTGGCCTGCCGTTTATAGCCTATACTGCAGAAGAGTACGCGGGGGCAACGAAATGCAAGCTGTGCCACATTAAAATATATAAATCATGGCAGCAGACCAAGCATGGCAC
>JAPLIX010000388.1 GCA_026388865.1 Pseudomonadota bacterium
AATTAAAAAAAAACGGCACATAGAAAGCAGCTGGTAAAACCCTGCACAGACTGATTATTCTACAATTTGCTCAGCTACACCATCTTTATGCACACCACGCACATTTTCTAAAATTCAACAAATAATATAATTGACAATAGACCCTCTTTATGGGCAGGAATATATCTGCACCGTATCGAGGGACATTGCAGCGCCGGTCATTTTTAAACTTTCCCGGAGCGTGCCCGCGGCAGAGGCCAAATCAAAGCCGGATACTCTATGCCCGGATGCTTTACGTATTAATGACATTAAAGCAAATTGGTGATTTTTATGCTAAGACACCTTTTTTCAGGAGCGTAAATTGCCATGGACTCCACTTCAGAAATCCTTCTCAAACATCCCGGCTTGGAGAAATACCTGGTAAATTTTAATAACGGCGATATTCTGTGCGCAGAGGGAGATGAGTCAAAAGACCTGTACCTTCTGCTTGACGGAAAGCTGGAAGTCCTGAAGGGACAAAAAAAGGTTGCGGAAGTTGCTGAAAGCGGGTTGCCCGTCGGGGAGATATCGTTTCTGCTCGAAGCCAGAAGAACGGCAACCGTGAGGGCCGTCAGTGATGGTCGCGCAATCTGCGTCCCCAAAGATCAGATCGAACGGTTCCTTCAGGAGTTCCCAGCACTGGCCTGGAAAATTCCCCGGGTCCTGGCCGCGCGGCTGGATGAGGAAACCCAGGCCTTCCAGGGATTGAGCGAGCTGTGCGATCAGTTGCCGGAAGCTGTTATCGTGACCGGGCTCGAAGGCAGAATCATCGCCTGGAATAAACCGGCGGAAAAGCTCTTCGGCGCAAACTGGGAGCAGCTGCACAACCGCCCGGCGGAAGATATCTACCAGCAGGCTGAGGCATACCGGGACCTGCTGAAAAATCTGCAGGCGACGCCGGACGGCAGGGAGCAAACCTTCAGGATCACGCACCCGGGCAGGGGAACCCGTTATGTATCGACCACGCTGAAAGCGATTTATGACCGTCATGCCACTATCACCGGCTTTCTATCGCTCAGCCGTGACGTGACCGAGACCATAAACCTGAGACGCAACTACCGCCGCATCAGCACCTGGCTGCTTCCCTCCCTGGCCGCCCTGGTACTTCTGGCCGCCGTGCTCTTTTTCTTCTATCCGCGGTCGCAGATCCTGGGCATCAAACAGCAGGCGCTCACTGATCAGATGGCAAAGGACTATCTCGTGCTGAAATCCCTCCTGGCAGATCCCGTTTCCGCCCGGGACAAAACAAAAATTGCGCAGCTGATGAACGACTTTTTTCGCATGCACGGCAAGAGCCCGGCACCCTACCGGGGAATATTACTGCTCACAAAGGACAAGAAGGTGTTCGGCTGCTATTCTCAGAAAACAGATACTGCCATGAAAAGCATCGTGGGCAGAACCTATGAAGGCATCACCTTCAGGAAAAACGGCGGATCAGCTCCCAGCATTTTCACCGTGTACCATGTAACTCCTGAGCACCCCATGGGGAACAAGAGTGTGGAGCTCGCCTTTGAGCTGCGCAAGGGAGGGGAGCTGACCGGCTGGGTGGTTTTTCAAATGGATATGGAGCGCCTGCAGCAGGAGTTTGAGATGAACGAGGAAACGCTCAGGCTGCTGCAGATAGAGTAGGTTGTATGCGCATACCGGTTCACATAGTGCCGTATGAAAAAAGGTACGCTGCGTATTTCAAAGAGCTCAATCTGGTCTGGCTCACACAATATTTTTCAGTTGAGGATATTGACCGGGAGGTTCTGGAGCAACCCGGGGAGCGGGTGCTGGCCCCCGGCGGCATGATTTTTTTTGCGCTGCATGATACTGAGCCGGTCGGGACAACAGCAGTCCTTAAGCACGGGCACGGGGTGTATGAGCTGTCAAAGCTTGCGGTCAGGGAAGATATGAAAAGAAAAGGTATCGGCAGGATGCTGATTGAGGGAGCAGTGCAATGGGCCCAGGCGCACGAAGGGACCTATCTGTTTTTAGAGAGCAACAGCATCCTTGAGCCGGCCGTTAAGCTGTACGAGCACGCGGGTTTTAAACACGAACAGCTTGATTCCGGTGCTCATTATTCCCGGACCAATCTGCGCATGGGAATGAACCTGAAAGCGGCTGGCACAAGATAACTATGCCTTGCCCATACTGGTCTGCAGGTACGTCGTAAGATTCACCTCGCTGTTGGCGATCTTAAGCTTGCGGCGAATATGCTCCCGGTGGCGGTTTATGGTAGCAATAGAGACTCCCTGAATCTCCGCGATCTCCTTGGTGCGCATCCCGGTTTTGATCATGTTGCAGATTTTTACTTCCGTCGGCGTCAGCGACTGATGCCGATGAGATAACTGGCTGATGAACGGCGCAGCAATTTCCTCCAGATTGGTTCTCAGCAGCTCCACATATTTTCTCTGAACTTTCGGCAGCTCCGCAGACAGGGCGCTCACAATGGGCATTAATATCTTCTCAACATTTGCCTGTATATTCTTGTGTATGCCCTTTTTTTCTTCTTCTATCCGTGCCAGCACGGTACGCAGGGCCGCATTGGTTTCCTGCAGGGCTTTTCGCTCCAGCGTGAGCTGTTTATTTATTTCCTGCAATTCCCGTTCAGCGGCAATATAAGAGCTTGTTTTATTATGCTAAATAGCATATAATAAATTTTTGAAAACGAACCAAGCGATTTCATGCCTCGTGGTCTCATGCTTTGGGGCCAGGTGGGTGTGTTTTTAATATACTATTTAATTATCTTCCCGGAGCCCTGTCCCCTTACGACGGGAACGGCAGCACGCTCCGCTGCGATGAAGCACAGGAACAATTTAAAAAGGAGAACAAATGACAAACCGTTTACAAAACAGTGCAACAAAGGCTCTCTGCTATGCCATCATTCTGCTGCTTTTGCAGACCACAGCAGCCCTTAGCGAAGAGAAGGCTGCACCCAAGAAAAAGGGGACTACCCTGGAACAAGCATCTCCCGGCACCGTGCTCGCAAAAGTCAATGGCGTAGCCATAACCAGGGGCGAACGGGACCGGGCCTTACAGGAAATACTCGCCCAGGGCGGGAGCAGGGGCGGCCAGCAGCCAACACCGGAAATGATGCCGCAGATGGAAAATGCTGCACTGGATCAGCTTATCAATATTGAGGTTCTGTATCAAAAAGGCAAAAAGCTGACCGTAAAGGATCTCGAGCAGAAGGTGGATGATAAGGTTGGCCAGACGAGAAAACAGTTTTCGTCTCAGGCAGAGTTTGAAAAAGCCCTCAAAGGTGCAAATATAACCGAGAAGAAACTCAAAGACCTTGCCCGGAGAAATATTGTCATCGACAACCTCATGCAAAAAGAGGTCTTCAGCAAAATCAACGTCACCGAGGCTGACGCAAAAAAATTCTATGACGACAATCCGGATAAATTTAAAATGCCGGAGCGCACACGGGCAAGCCACATCCTAATAAGCGCTGACCAGAAGGCAACCCCCGAGGATAAAAAAAAGGCCAAAGAAAAGGCTGAGGCAATCAGAAAACGGGTTGCAAAGGGAGAGGATTTTACAGCCGTGGCCAAGGCTGAGTCAAATTGCCCCAGCGCTGCCAAGGGCGGGGACCTGGGATACTTCGGCAAGGGCCAGATGGTGCCGGAGTTTGAGAAAGCCGCTGCTGCGCTTAAATTAGGTGAGCTGAGCGATGTGGTAGAAAGCCCGTTTGGTTATCACATCATCAAGGTGATGGACCGCAAGCCTGCTGATACAGTAAAATTTGCCGATGTGAAGGACAAGATTGAAGACTATCTGAAGAGCCAGAAGGCGCAAAAACCCATGTCTGACTATGTTGAAAAACTTAAAAAAGAGGCAAAAGTTGAAATAGAAAAGTAGTCATTCTGGAATAAAAACAGCCGCCGGGCAATCATCCGGCGGCTGTTTTTATTTGGTGCGCCCGGCATGGCGCAGCTACTGGGGAGTGAGGCAGTGACTGTATTCAGCCTAAGTCTCCTACAGACCCGGTAAGGGGAGCTGTTAGTCCCGACACGTCGGGATGTCCATCGAAGGAAGCCGCAGGCAAAACCCCGGCACGACGAACAGGAATCGCATATGAGGCAGTCACATCCGGGCGAGAAGGCCATTAGATTCAAAGCCCGCTAACCATCCAGGAGGGTGTGGCTGTAGATGCGGCGGGTATAGGGGAAGAAGGTCACGCGCATTACCCTGGGAGGTCTCAAAGTCTGTCCCGCACTGCGGGACTACTGTCGCCAAGAGGGATAAATCTTCTTGACACAACAAAGGGTGCTTAATAAGATGGGAGATACTTTTTGGTACTGTAAAAGTTCTATGAACAAAATGAAACCACAGTCCCGATAGCTATCGGGAACACTGAGGATTTCTCTGTGCTCTCAAAAATAATGACCGGTCATGGAGATAACCGGCTGCATATTTTACCGCAGCATATAATGGGGAGCGGCGCTGAGCCCTTTTAAAGGGCCGGGAACAAAGTTAGCGCGCTGATACCTTTTACCGGAGATACCATTTTCAGAGAGAGAAGAAGAGAATAAATAATGCGTTAGAGGGCACAGAGGGGAGACAATAGGCTTTCAGTTAACTCCTTGAAATATACTGTTTTCTCTGTCCACCCTCCGCCCGCCTTCCAAAGCACGCTTTATGCGGAAGGCCGGCAGTGCTACGGAGGACGGGTGATCTCTGTGGTCAGTTTTAGCGATGCGTATTTTGTAACGGGGAGATGCAGTGGAAGAAAAAATTGTCAAGCTCTTTGAAGAAGCTTCTTCTTTGGCGCTGGAATGCGGCCGCAAAAACGCCGCACTCATCCTGCAGATGGCGCGGGAACTTATCCGCTGTTTTGAGCAGGGGCATAAGCTGCTTCTTTTTGGCAATGGCGGCAGCGCTTCACAGGCGCAGCACTTTGCCGCAGAGCTGGTGAATAAGCTTGCTGTATACCGCGTGCCGCTGCCGGCAATTGCCCTCACCACCGACACCTCGGTCATCACCAGCATTGGCAATGATCTTCAATTCAGCGATATATTTTCCCGCCCGATCGAGGCCCTCGGCAGGCCCGGCGATGTGGCCTGGGGCTTGAGCACCAGCGGTACATCGCCCAACGTGCTCAAAGCTCTGGCCAAGGCTCGTGAGCTCGGCTTGCGGACCATTGCCTTTGCCGGCAGGGATGGCAGTGCCATGGCACTGCATGCGGATTTTTTCCTGACCGTAGCCGCAGATAACACGGCCCGGATTCAGGAGGTGCACCTGTGCGCAGGGCATGCAGTATGCACAATAGTAGAAGAACATTTTCTCACCAAAAATCGAACCGCCTGAACCGGTATCATGAAGAAATCTTTCAAGCCCGTAGACTTGCAAAAGGTAAGAACCGGCTCTCTCAAGGATAGAAAGAGCCTGGTGAAAAGAGACAAGCGGGGCTCTCCCTGCACAGCGCCTGTTTCTTTCAGGGAATTTATTGACAGCCTCCCGGAGATCCTCGCGGCCAAAGATTTCAGGGAGATTGTGCAGCGGGTTATCAAGGCCCGGCAGGGTGAACGGGTAATCATCTGGGGTATGGGCGCGCATGTTATTAAAGTGGGCCTGTCGCCTATCCTCATAGACCTTATGGAGCAGGGATTTATCACCTGCCTTGCCTTGAACGGTGCCGGAGTGATTCATGATGTGGAGATGGCCCTGATGGGCAGTACCTCGGAAGATGTTGCTGCCGAACTTGACAGCGGTGACTTCGGCATGTCCGGAGAGACCGCGGCATTTATCAATGACGCAGTCTCCCGGGGAGTCAAAGCGGGATACGGCCTTGGAGAATCTGTCGGCCGTGCGCTTCTCGAGAGCACGTTTCCCTATGTGCAGGAAAGCATTATTGCAGCAGCCTGTTCCCGCAATATACCGGTGACCGTGCATGTGGCCATGGGAACCGACATCATTCACATGCACCCGTCCTGCGATGGAGCAGCGTTCGGGGAGGGAAGCCACCGGGACTTTAGATTGCTCACCGCTGTGGTCGGCAGCCTGCAAGGGGGAGCATATCTGAACGTGGGTTCTGCAGTCATCCTGCCGGAAGTTTTTCTGAAAGCCCTGAATGTGGCACGCAACCTCGGCCATGCAGTAAATAACTTTACTACGGTAACCATGGATTTTATCCGGCACTACCGCCCCCTGACCAATGTCGCCCAGCGGCCGGTTATGAAAGGCGGAAAAGGTTTTGTGCTGGTCGGTCATCACGAAATTATGGTGCCGCTGCTGGCCGCGGCCCTGAAGCAGGGATAACCATGAAACGCAGCATAAAAATCACTGCCGGACCAGTGGAGCTGTACGGGGTGCTGCATGCATCTGCCACTGCTGATGCCATTTGGAATGCCCTTCCCCTGAGCAGCACGGCGCAAACCTGGGGAGATGAAATCTATTTTGACGTCCCGGTGCGCGCGGGCCTTGATGACACGGCCCGGGACGTGGTCAACAAGGGCGATCTTGGCTACTGGCCAAGCGGCCCGGCTTTCTGCATATTTTTCGGCCCCACGCCCATGAGCAGGGGTGAGGAAATCCGGCCCGCCAGTGCGGTGAATGTCTTCGGCGCCATTACCGGTGATCTCTCCGTGCTGAAGGGCGTGAACTCCGGGAGTGCCGTCCTGGTGGAAAAGGCCCCGGGATGAGCAGTTTCGGCAAGAGCGTGGTGCTCTTTGTGGCAACCGGCGCTGGCAGCGGCTTTGTGCCGGTTATGCCGGGCACTGCCGGCACTGCCGCAGGCGTTGTTCTTTTTTTTATACTCTCATCGCTCTCTCTATCCCTTTACCTGCTGACCACTGTAGCCTTCATCTTCATCGCCATCTGGAACGCTCATCAAGCTGCGCTTTATTTACAGGTGAAGGATCCTCCGCAGGTGGTCATAGATGAAATTGCCGGATATCTCGTGACCATGGCCTCGTTTCCTTTCACCTGGCCGTATGTTGCCGCAGGTTTTATTATGTTCCGGATTTTTGACATTATAAAACCGTATCCCACCGGATGGATTGACCGAAAGGTGCCGGGCGGATACGGCATTGTGCTTGATGATGTTGCGGCCGGAATATATGCGAACATCGTGCTGCAGGTTTTCCGTTTGATGATATAATCTGGAACTCAAGAAATCAGGAATAAATTTTATGTATCCCCCGTCGTGAGTTCCTGAGTTCCAAATTGAGTATTACATTAATTAATTCCTCTGTGTCCTCTGTGGTTAATTTTTTAAACTGGAGAACCAGCAGATGTCGGTAGAAATCATCACCATCGGCAATGAGCTGCTCTCAGGCACTACGGTTGATACCAACGCCACTTATATTGCTGCAAGCGTTATTGAGATCGGGCTGAGCGTATCCCGCATGAGCTCGGTGGGCGATGCGCCTGAGGATATAATAAACGCCTTGAAGAGCGTCCTGCCGGGAACAAAATATATAATAGTGACCGGCGGCCTCGGCCCCACTGATGATGACCGCACAGCTGATGCTGCGGCACGCGCGTTCGGCAGGACCGTCGAGCTGAACCAGGAGGCGCTTGCCGCGATTGAGAAAAGATTTGCGGGCTACGGGGCGAAGATGCCGTTTTCCAACCAGCGCCAGGCAATGCTTCCCGCCAGAGTGGAGATTATCCCCAACCCGCGGGGAACGGCGAGCGGCTTTATCATCGAGGCCGCGGGCCGGGAGTTTATTTTCATGCCCGGTGTGCCCGCTGAAGCTGAGGCCATGACTGAGTCCTTCATCATCCCCCGGCTGAAAGAGCAGAGCGGCTTCAAGCAGGTAATACTCTCTAAATCCCTGCGCGTGTTCGGGCTCTGGGAATCAGCCATCCAGGAGCGGCTTGACGGGCAGATTCAGGAAGGCCCCGGTCTCTCTCTTGCCTATCTTCCCCATTTCCCGGAAGTGCGGCTGAAGATTACCGGCATGGGTGCAGACCCGGAGAAGGTGCGGCAGGAGATAGCGCGCGCAGCGGCCGTCATACAGGAAAAGGTCGGCGAGTATATCTATTCGGTGAACGATGAGCCCTTTGAGTTGGTGGTGGGCCAACTGCTGAAAGAGAAAAAGGCCACCATCGCGATTGCCGAGTCATGCACCGGCGGCCTCATCAGCCACCGCCTGACCAACATTGCCGGAAGTTCGGACTATCTGCAAATGGGCGTGGTGGTGTACAGCAACCGCGCGAAAGTTGAGCTGCTTAACATACCGCAGTCAGTGCTTGATGAGCACGGTGCGGTGAGCGAGCCGTGCGCGCGTCTCATGGCAAAGAAGGTGCGGGAGCTTGCAGGCTCAACCTACGGCCTCGCGGTGACCGGCATTGCCGGCCCCACCGGGGGAAGCACTGAGAAGCCGGTGGGCACGGTCTTTATCGGCGTGGCATCTGTTGAGGCAGAGAGCGTGACTCAGCACCGCTTTTTCGGCGGTCGCGAGCAGATAAAGCTCATGAGCTCCCACATGGCGCTGAACAACCTGAGAAAATGTATCCTGCAGCAATAATATGTCTGCCGGGGTCATGGGACAAGGGGCAGGGGCATAAAGCAAAGTGCTGAGTGACGAGTGCTGAGTTGATGGTTATGACGATCAGCAGTCAGCTTCCACGTTTTACTTTTCCCATTTCACTTTTTTCAATCTGAAATCTGCTCCCTAATCAGCCCCTTATATTAATTGTGAAGCAGAACACAAAAGCAAGAAGGTTAGAAACCAGGAATGACCCGAAACGTTTTGAAAGATGAGGATTCTATGATGAAAAAAGCGGTCCGATTGTCGACAATCACTTTGGCATTTGTTCTTTTCCTCTATTCGCAGGCTTATTCAACTACGGCAACTATCGACAAAAGCAGGGACAAAATGAAAGAAGAAATCTGGGCGCTGGAAGAGGCCTATTTCGCAAACCTCTATAAAGCGGATTACGCGGCGGTCCTTGCCATGGTACATAGTCAATTCCTCGGGTGGCCGAGCACTGCGCCGCAACCAATTGATAAGCAAGGAAGCGCGCGCTTCATGAAACAATTGATCTCCAAGCCCACTGCATGCACCTTCAAGATTGAACGAGGAGGTATCCGGGTGCTGGGAGAAGTTGCGCTGACGCAATATACCCTGTACGTCAATTGCAGTGACCCCACCGGGGTGACGAAAACACAATCATCTCGGATAACCCATACGTGGATGAAAGAGGGCGATCGCTGGAAATTGCTGGGTGGCATGAGCTACGATCAATGAGCCGATTTAAAAACCTTGTGGAGAAGGCTTGGCCAGCCCTTGAATCTTGAAGTGCGCTGAGGACAAGACCCGTTGGGAACCAAAGGACTTCATAACAAGCGCATCCAGACGGACCGCGGCAGAGTCGCGGCCGCTGATGCGCATCGTTATGTGAAATGATGAAAGGAAACAGAATGAGAAGACTATTTTGTATAATATGCTTGACGTTATTACTAGCAAATAACGTTTCAGCTGCAGATGTAAATGGGGTTGAAGTTAATGTTTTATCGAAATCCGGTTTAAGTTGGGACGGGAGAGTTTTACCCGACTACACAAATGGCAAACCGGAAATAACAATTTTAAGATTCAAAATTCAGCCGGGTGCAGTATTGCCGCTACATAAACATCCAGTAATAAATGCGGGTGTACTATTAAGCGGCGACCTGACGGTGGTGACCGAAGACGGTAGGACCTTGCATCTAAAAGCCGGAGAAGCAATCGTCGAGGTTGTAAATACGTGGCATTACGGAAAAAACGAAGGCAATAAACCGGCAGAAATCATAGTTTTCTACGCTGGCACGATGGATGCGCCGACGACCGTTAATAAATAGAGGTTAATACACAACTACTGGATACAGCAGACCTGCAAAGCAGGCAACTGATCCTGGCGTTAGGCACAAGATGCCATGTTTGGATTGCTCAAAGGAGCGGAGAAAAACGTTAAATGCAATTCAACTAGAGCCGGGACAGAAAAATCATGTTGGCAAAGAAAGAGATAAGGCTTTATCAGCACTTGAGCCAGTTTTGTTTGAAATTTCCAAGGCATACAGAGAATGCTACTTATCAGGGAGTGCAAGAGTTAAAGAGGTAACCCCCTGACTCTTTAACTCTTGCACTCCTCAACTGTATTTTGTGTACTCTGCGGTAATGATTTATAATGGTTCACAGGTCAGGCCGAAGGCCTCGCATACTTGCAAGCAGGTAACTTTGCCCTGAAAAAGATTAACCCCTTTTGCGAGCGCAGGATTTTCTGCTGCAGCTTTCGTGATGCCCTTATCGGCAAGCTCCAGACCAAACGGCAGCGCCGCCCGTGACAAGGCATAGGTTGAAGTCAGGGGGACTGTGCCGGGGAGATTAGTTATACAGCAGTGTACCACGCCCTCGTCAATATAAAAGGGGGCGCTGTGCGTTGTGGGGCGGGAAGTTTCAATGCACCCGCCCTGATCTATCGAGACATCAACGATTGCCGCGCCTTTTTTCATTTTTTTGACCATTTCCCGGGTAGCCAGCCGCGGAGCCCTGGCACCGGGAATTAATACGGTCCCGATTACCAGATCAGCGCCCTCCAGGCGCTGCTCAATAGCTTTTTTTGCTGACAGCATGACGGTCAGGCGTTCCTTGAATTCCTGTCGCGCCCGGTCCAGAACAGCGCTGTT
>JAPLIX010000457.1:0-6332 GCA_026388865.1 Pseudomonadota bacterium
TGGCGCACCATCTGGCTGAGCATAGTGACCACCGCAATCTGCATTGTGCTGGCCACACCCACGGGATATTTTATTGCCAGGGTCAGCAGTCGCTGGCGGCAGATTATTCTGCTGCTGGTGATCGTTCCGTTCTGGACCAGCTTTCTCATCAGGATCTTTGCCTGGAAGGTTCTCCTCCACCCGGAAGGTTCCATAAAAAATGCGCTGGTCTTCTTCGGGCTTATTCAGGATAACACCTCACTGCTCTATAATACCGGGGCGGTGCTGCTGGTCATGGTCTATACGTTTCTGCCGTTTGCTATTCTGCCCATTTACGCTGCAGCAGAAAAATTTGATTTCCGGCTGCTTGAGGCAGCACGTGACCTGGGCGCCCATCAGCTGCGCGCGTTCATCAGCGTTTTTTTGCCGGGCATACGGCGCGGCCTGCTCACGGCAATACTGGTGGTATTGATACCGGGATTGGGCCCGTATGTGATTCCTGACATCGTGGGAGGCACCGGCGGCGAGATGATAGGCAACAAAATTGCCCAGCGTGTCTTTGCGGACCGCAACCTCCCCCATGCAAGCGGGCTGTCTGCTTTCCTGATCCTGGCCGTACTGCTGCCCATGCTCGCCGTCCTGCTGCTGCAGCGAAAGAAAGAGCGCATCACGCCAATCATCGAGGAGAATGCATGAAGCACAGCCGGCTGCCCCTGATCATAACCATGATCGTTCTCATCTTCTTTTACCTGCCGATTCTTGTGCTCGTCATCAATTCCTTTAACGCGTCCCGTTTCGGCAGCACCTGGGAGGGGTGGTCGCTCCGGTGGTATGAGCGCCTGTGGCAGGAGCGTGAAATCTGGCAGGCGCTTGAAAACAGCCTGATCATCGCCTTCAGCGCGACGCTGGTGTCTATCGTGCTCGGCTCGACTGCAGCGTTTGCCCTGCATCGTTATCAGAGCAGGCTGCAGCAGTTTCATTATACGCTCATCTATACGCCGCTGGTGGTGCCGGAAATTCTCATGGGCATCAGCCTGCTGCTTTTTTTTGCTGCCGCTGGCATGGAGCTGGGTTTATTTTCCATTTTTTTAGCTCATGTCACTTTCTGTATCAGCTACGTGGCGCTGGTGATACTGGGGCGCCTGCAGGATTTTGACTTCTCCATCATTGAGGCGGCGCAGGACCTGGGGGCAAACTGGTGGACAGCAGCATGGAAGGTGCTCCTCCCGCTTCTTGCCCCGGGCATTATTGCCGGAGGCCTTCTTGCATTCACGCTCTCCATAGATGATTTTGTCATTACGTTTTTTGTGGCCGGGCCGGGCTCGACAACGCTTCCCATCCGCATCTACAGCATGATAAAACACGGGTCGCCGCCCCTGATCAACGCCCTGTCTTCAATACTTCTGGTGGTAACGTTTGTGGCGGTGTGGCTGAGCCAGCGATTGACGGGGGAAACACAATAAATGCGGAATTCAAATTGCTGATTGCGGGATCGAATAAAATTAACGGTAAATCGGTGAAGAGAAAGTCGGGATTGCAGAATGTTCTCTCATCGCTCATCACTCACAACTTATACAGGAGGAAAAGAAATGAAAAAGATTATCAGTGTTTTTCTAACCGTACTGCTCGCCGTGATGTTCAGCGCGGGAAGCTCGCACAGCGCCGCCAAGCCGGTCCTGCATATGTATACCTGGGCCGATTATATCAAACCGGAGCTGGTGCAGCGCTTTGAAAAGGAGCACAGCTGCAAGGTGGTAATCGACACCTTTGATTCCAACGAGGCAATGTACGCGAAAATCAAGGCCGGCGCGTCCGGCTATGACATCATCACGCCCAGCAGCTACATGGTAGCCATTATGTTCAAGCAGGGCATGCTGCAGAAGCTCAGCCCCGCCCTGCTCCCCAATCTGAAAAATGTCGATCCCGACTACCTGAAATTTGCCCTTGACCCTAAAATGGACCACAGCGCGCCCTACATGCTCACCATCACCGGCATTGCCTGCCTGAAAAGCAAGGTAAAAGATTTCAAACCAACGTGGGCAATGTTTGAACGTGCTGACCTTAAAGGCAGAATGACCATGCTCAACGACATGCGCGAGACCATCGGCGCTGCCCTTAAATTTCTCGGCTACAGCCTGAACACCACTAATGTTGCTGAGCTGAATGCAGCAAAAGAAGTACTAATCCGCTGGAAAAAGAACCTGGCCAAGTTTGAAAATGAGCAGTACAAGACCGGCCTTGCATCGAGCGAGTTTCTGCTGGTGCACGGCTACAGCGGCGATATTATGCAGGTGCAGAAGGAAAACAAGAATATTGAGTTTGCCATTCCAACAGAGGGCACCTCGTTTTCCTGCGACG
Source organism: Pseudomonadota bacterium (assembly GCA_026388865.1). GTDB lineage: Bacteria > Desulfobacterota > WTBG01 > CAIYCZ01 > CAIYCZ01 > JAPLIX01. The sequence goes on from JAPLIX010000457.1 coordinate 2,338, forward strand.
ACCTGGTGATTCCGAAAAAAGCTTCACAGGCAAAACTCGCTCACCAGTTTATTAATTTCCTCTACGAGCCTGGCGTCTCGGCGGAAAACACCGAATTCATCAGCTACCTGTGCCCGAACACTGCCAGCTATGATAAATTGAGCGATGACCTGAAAAAAAATCCGGCAATCTTTTTTCTGAAGATGCAGGGGAGCTCGAAGAATGAGGTCATCAGAGACCTCGGGGCGGACAACGCCAAATATACAAAAATATGGGACCTGGTAAAAGGGGCGGAGTAAAGTCTTGCCCTAAGTGGCGTGGTATTCAGGCGGTATTATCATAAAAGAATCCTGCGCTTGAATACTGCGCTGCGTTCTGCTCTCAGGCAGATAACAGCAGGTTGTTGAAAAAGTATTTTTCCCAGGCTGGTCAAAAACGTCCGGATGCAAGGCGCGCGAAATCAAGAGGAATGAGGCGTACTTTGCAGTACGTCGCAATGACGAATGATGAGCGCAACGAAGCAGATGGATGTTTTTCAACAGCCGATAGAAAGCGGCAGAACCATGGTGATAATCCGCAAGGGTACATGCCACGTGCTATATGCGTATGATATCGGCATAGCCATAAATCTGGCTATGTGTCCTGAGCGCCTTGCCTCACTGGGCCGCACCACCGTCTCGGGCCGCAACCGCCGCGCCCCCAAGTGCTTTGATTATGATCCGCCGCCGCTCACGATCATCCAGGAAGCCGCCGTACCAAGCGTGGGACGCTATCAGGTTGCACCCCCCGTGTCCCTGACCTTCTATGACTTCGGCGCGGTTTCGATCAGCTATGAGATTGCTTGTGTCGGCGGCCTTGAAGACCTGCGCGACCTGAGCGTGGAAATCGCACAGAACGATATACTTCTGCACGACTCACGCTGTCGCGTCGATGATATCCTGCGCGTGCTCGGCGATGCAGTCGAGCAGCCCTGCGTAGCTGCGCCGGTAGAGGACTATACGATATTCGAGATTAAGGATTTTGAACTCTCCTGCCCCGCGGATGCGCTGCCCCGGTCAAACTGTCCTGTTCTGGCACAGATACTGCGGGCAGAGCTGCAGGATCTTTCGGAGCAGGAGACAAACGATGCGCTCGCCTGTCGCATCACCTACGGCCTCAACGACATCACGCTGATTGACTGGAATGCCGCAATGATTTTCGACCGGGAGGCCGAAGACATTCGCTCCGTACTCGAGTTTGCCAATATCGAGCTTCTGGAGCTGCGCTTTCTGGACCACCAGCTTGACGCCTCACTTGACCGTTCCTATGAGCTGACCTCACGGTCACCTGGTATCAAGCGGTGGGTGCCGGGCTGGACGGCGCGCACCCTGCGTCAGATTTCCCGGATGCAGTTGGAAGGTGCCATCCTCTTCGAGCGCGTCAGTAATGCGCCGAAGCTGCTGGGCGACCAGTTCCTCGCCCGCGTGTACCGCCTGGCGGCCCAGCGCTTCCACGTAAGCGAGTGGAACGCCAGCATCCTGCGCAAGCTTGATACCATCGAGGATTTCTACCAGCAGCTTCACGCCAGCGCTGCCGGACGGCGCATGGAAGTGCTGGAATGGATCATCATCATTTTGATTGCTCTTGAAATCATCATACCGTTTTTCTCCGGCATCCTCTCCGGCCGGCATTAGCCACATCACAAACAGCCTTAACCATAATTCTGGCTGTCAACAGAAAAGGCCGTCCCCTTTTATTAGTCGTAGTTTATAGTTGAGGATGACCCCATTTGTGCCCCATAGCCAGCGTCCTGGTGAATGTTCACTTGGCTTTCTGCGTAACCATGTAAACTTATATGCTGTGCCTTCAGTGGTACTTTCTTCCATTAACATGTTTAGAACCTGCTTGACAATACAACCATTTGGTTGTATCTTAAAGCAATGAAGTTTTACATTAATTACTGGCGCAATGAATCCGGAAAAGCTCCTGTTGAGCAATATATAGATTCCATCGACAACAAAAAAGAACGCGCTGAATTATTTACTCTTTTGAAAGGAATACAGGAGAACGGAACGGATACAATAGGGGTGGAATTCAGGCACATTGATAGAAAACTGTGGGAGTTGAAAATAAAATCGCATAGTAAAAAGCACAGGATATTTTATGTTGTATTGAGAGGAAACGAAATGATCCTTTTGCATGCATATTTGAAAAAATCACAAAAAGCACCCCTTAAAGAAATACAGGTTGCGCAAAAGCGTTTGAAAAAAGTTTTAACCTTGCGGGAGGAACAACAATGAAAAGTGATCTTGACAAACATATCGAGCGGCATATTAAGGACAGGGAATTTAAAGTTTATTTTGACCGCGCTGATGCGAAAAGGAAAATTGCGCAAGAAATAGTCTCTCTAAGACAGACATATCATATTACACAAGCTCAGTTGGCAAAGCAGGTAAAAACCTGCCAGCAAGTTATTTCGCGGCTTGAGAACCCAAATGATAAACGCATACCATCTTTCGATTTTTTAGACAGGGTAGCACGGTCCTTTGACAGAAAACTTGTCATTTCCATGGAATAATTTGCTGGGTAAACTGGGGGACGTCCATAAAATTATAAATTGCTGATGAATGATAAAGGGCTACAACAGCCCGTCGAATGTTTATGGCCTGCGGACCTGCAAGCCTGATATTTTCTTGAAGTCCTTCTCGTCGTACGTGTAGACGGTTGAAATGCCTTCCTCCAGACCCCAATGGCCCATGACCGCGTCCGCAAACTTTATATTTTTTGTCTCATAGGTGGCGAGGGCCTGTCGGAACACGTGCTCCAGGGGGCATTTTAATCCGGGCGTGTTCAAGATGGCTTCAACAAGCTCTCTGATGGTTCTTCTGCTCAAGCGATATACCTTTTCTGTGACCCAGACAATCTCCAGAATTGCGACCGGGAGCACGTACAGGGTCAGATTTCTCTCTTTTGATTGTTTCAGGAGCTTTTCCACAGCAGTGGCTTTGGCTGAATCATCCTTTACCAGGAACCTCAGAATTGCGCTGGTGTCAATAAAGGCCTTATTTCCGCTCATGAGCCACCCCGGCAATCGCCTTCTCCCTGATCTCGTTTACGGTCATCCCCAGGTCAGGCAGACTTTGGGCATAGTCGAAGATGGTCTTACCTTTTTTCAGGACGATTTCACCTTCTCTTTCCTCCACGACAATGGTGTCGCCGACGCGTATCTTCAGCTTTTCTCTGACCCTCTTAGGGATTGTTATCTGCCATTTTGGTAGAACTTTGACCGCCTGCATGGGCACCTCCTGGTTAAGTGATATATTGTAGCACGAAATGTTTTCGTCCGTCAATAATAAATCATCCTACGGAAGTTATTGGGGACACGAAAGATGGTTAAAGGGGTTAAAGCGCCTTTTATTTGCCACTCTTTTTCGGCCTCCCTGGTGGTAAACATGCTAACGACCTGTGCAGTCTTCTTGTAACTGTTTTTTTGAACCTCTCACTGCCAACGGCCAGCCCTCTGCCGGTCTTTACCCGCATCTCTGCACACAGCTCCTTGTCCTCTGCCCGAAGAAATCTCTTCCATTCACCTGCACTCATGGCAAATCCTGCCGTATCAATCGGTACCGGCAATTCTTCCGCTGCTATCCCTGCATGCTCTCGCGCACTCGACCAACGATAATCTTAACAGTCTTGTTTTTATTGACATATAATAAACCTGAATCTATACTTTAAAAGTTACGTTAATTATATTCCTTCCCAGCAACAAGCATCCCGTCATAACATTTTGCATATTTATCAGATTTATATACAGCAACACAGGCAGTGGAGCTTAACCTGGCACGTCTTCAAATATGGCAGATAAAAAAGGTATTATTGTACTCATGGGCTCAGGTGAGCTGACCGCAACCATGGTCGAGGTGCACAAGGCACTGCTTGCGGGCCTTGGCGGGCGGCCGCGGGCAGTGCTTCTGGATACACCCGCCGGGGTTCAGCTCAATGTTGACCAGATCTCCCGGACAGCTGTTGAGTACCTT
>JAPLIX010000457.1:6364-13357 GCA_026388865.1 Pseudomonadota bacterium
ATATCCCCTCTCGATAGCCTCCTTTAAAGGAACCGCTATCTGCACCCCCTATGAAGCAGAGCAGGCTTTCCGCACGTTGCGTGAAGCAGATTATGTCCTGATCGGTCCCGGCAGCCCGACCTATGCCGTGCGCCAGTGGCTGCAGACATCCATTCCCGATATTCTCACCAGGCGCGTCGAGGAAGGCGGCTGCCTGGTGGCTGCCAGCGCCGCAGCCCTGACCGTCGGCCGCTTCACCATGCCGGTATATGAAATCTACAAAGTGGGCACAGAACTCAACTGGGCGGAAGGCATGAACATTCTCGGCCGCTTCGGCTTTAACCTGGTGGTGATTCCCCACTGGAACAATGCCGAGGGCGGTAACCATGATACCCGGTTCTGCTATATGGGTGAACCGCGCTTCAGAAAGCTTGAAGCCCTGCTGCCGGATGATGCAGCAATCCTCGGGCTTGATGAGCATACCGCCTGTATCATTGACCTTGACCAGGATGAGGCGGTTATCAGGGGAATCGGCGCTATGACCATCAGGTATCACGGCTCAGAGACAATTATTGAGAAGGGCGGGCGCTTTTCGCTGGATGTGCTGCGCGGAAAAGCTGCACGGGCCGGGATGCAACAGCCGGCGCAGAAGTCAATGCCGGCCGCAGCGGCAGCGGATGCGCAGCAAGAAACATTCTGGGACACCATTCACGCCCTTGAGGAAGCATTTAATAACGGCATTGAAAAGCATGATTTGAAAGAAACCGCCTCAGCTGTTCTTGAGCTTGACAAGCTCATCTGGAAAGCGCAGGAAGACGGTGAAAGCCCGGAGTTCATTTCCCAGGCGCGGGATATTTTCAGGGACATGATTGTACTGCTGACGACAAAGCTTGATGCAGCGCCGGAAAATTCCGCCGCCTGTCTTGCCCCGCTGGTGGAGGAGCTGCTGGCGCTGCGGCAGCGCTTCCGTGCAGGAAAACAGTGGCAGGAGGCGGATGCCATCCGCGACACCCTGCAGCAGGCAGACATACTAATCGAGGACACCGAAGGGGGCTCGCGCTGGCGGCTCAATCCTGAACTGAGGTAGTGTCAAAAGTTTTATGAAAAAAGGAGTATGTTAGAACCACAGAGGTCTCAGAGGTTTTCTCTGTGTTCTCAACAAAACAATAAAAGGTAATATTATATAATAATACAAAAATTGACTGCATCATACCCTGATTTAAGCATAGACGGGGCAGCGCTCGGATAGCTTGTGCCGGAGCAAAAATTAAAAGAAGAGGAAAAAGAGAATAAGCAATTGAGAGGACACAGAGGTTACAAGTTGGAAGAGTTAAGGAGTTACGAGTGCTGGAGTTTGTTAACTCCTAAACTCCTCGACTCCAAACTCATAAACTCTGCGTTCTCTGTGGTTAATTTTTGACAAAACGTGAATTGAAATGAGGGGGACTGCATGATTACGCATCCATCACTGCCAATACTTATCGCGACGGAAGCAAACAGTAACGGACTGGCATCCTTTATATCCTATCTCAGATCCATCAGCCACGTTAACCTCACCGTCGCATCGCAGGTTCCCGCTGATATTAGCGCCTTTAAAGTAATTATCACAACGGATACATGCCTGTCCGCGCCAGTCGCAAAACAGCTTGAGCAGTTCGTCAGTGCCGGCGGAGGGCTGCTGCATCTGGCGGGCAGCAACGCTAAACCACTGCCCGCATTTCTCGGCGCACAGCCGGGTCCTGCGGGGCCTGCTGCTGAGCTGCGGGTACTTTTTGAAAACAGAAACCATCCGCTGGCAGCACGCCTGCCCGATGCCATCTATGTATCGAGCAGCCATGTTCCTCTCAAGATAGCTGATGATGATGTAGAGACCATCCTCTACGCAGACTGGCACTATACACACACCCCGGTCCTTACCAGGCGCAGGATTGATAGTGGCCATGCCGCCTGCACCACGATTCAGGCCTTTGGCAACCCTCTTTTTCAGCAGATACTGTACCGCCTGCTCTTTGATTTGTCGGGGATGAATCTTTTTAATAAAACTTTGGGAGTCGGCATTTTGGGATATGCGCCGTCTGTGGGCAGGCTGCATGGACAGGGCATAGGGGCAACGCCAGGGCTTATCCTGCGGGCTGCCGGTGACCTTAACCCGGAACGATTGCATGAGGCAACCAAGGATTTTCCCGGCATCCACTGTTATGAATCTGCGGATAAGCTGCTGCATGATCCTGAAGTAGATCTGGTTATCATTGCCACCGCGCCGAACACGCATGCCCGGCTGTGCCTGCAAATGATGGCTGCGGGCAAGCACGTGGTCTGCGAAAAGCCGCTGGCGTTAAACAGCATTGAGACCGCTGCCATGGTTGAGATGGCAGACATGAAGCAGGTGCACCTGAGCTGCCATCAGAACCGGCGCTTTGATGCTGACTACCTGGCGATAAAGCAGGCTCTTGCCGAAGGGCTTATCGGCGAGCTGTTTTATATGGAGACGTTTGTCGGCAGCTATAACCACCCCTGCGGCTACTGGCATTCCCATGCCGGGATTTCCGGCGGCGCCACCTATGACTGGGGAGGGCATTATCTTGACTGGATTGTCAGCCTCATCCCGAAAAAAATAACACACGTCATCGGCACCCGTCACAAGCGCGTCTGGCATGATGTCACCAATGCCGACCAGGAGCGCATACAGCTGCGCTTTGCCGGCGGGCAGGAGGCGGAATTCATGCACTCTGACATTGCCGCTGTCCGCAAGCCCAAATGGTATCTGCTGGGCACAGAGGGCGCGATAATCGGCGCCTGGCGGGAGGTAACGGTCAACGAGCTTGACCCGGTGCTCTATTACCATGAGCAGGCAATACCGCCGACCGAAATGACTCCCGCGCTGGTCCTGCAGCGCCGCCATTGTTCCGGGGAGATAGTCAGCCAGAAGCTGGCGATTCCCAAACGGCAGGACTATCAGTTTCACCGCAACCTCGCTGACCACCTGCTCTTCGGAGAACCGCTTGCAGCGCCCCTCGCAGATTCGGTCCGGGTGGTGGCCATCCTTGCGGCGGCCGCCCGCTCGGCAGCTCAGGGCGGGACAATGGAGTCTCTTGATGTCTGAGAAAGTAAAATGGGGAATTCTCGGCAATGCTACTATTGCCCGGGTGTGCGTCATCCCTGCCATCCAAAAATCACGCAACGGCATGGTGCATGCCCTGGGTACCCGTTCTCCTGCAGCTGCCGGAGAAGTGGCTGCAAAAAATAATATATTATATATATACGGCGGCTATGAAGCAGTGCTTGCCGACCCTGAAATTGATGCTGTCTATATTCCCCTGCCCAATCATCTTCATCTTCCATGGACAGTAAAAGCACTGCAGGCAGGAAAGCACGTACTGTGCGAGAAGCCGCTTGCCTGCAACGCCCGGGAGGCGCGCACCATGGCAGAGGCCGCAGCCGAAGCAGGCCTCCTGCTTATGGAAGCGTTCATGTACCGCTTTCACCCGCGCAGCCAGCGCATAAAGCAGCTCATTGCCGACGGGTTCATCGGCACACCGTGCCTGGTGCGCTCGGCATTCTGCTACCATATAGGAGAAGAGCTGCTCGCAACAGCAGACAACTACCGCCTCCGGCCTGATATGGGTGGCGGCGCGCTTTTGGATGTGGGGTGCTACAGCGTAAGCCTTGCGCGCTGGCTTCTGGACGCAGAGCCGGCCGCGGTCCAGGCTCAGGCCATCTGCCATCAAGGCGGAGCTGATGTGCACGTCGCGGGCACGCTGCGCTTCCCCAATAGCGAGCTTGCAGCGTTTGAAGCAAGCTTCATCTCGGCTTTACAGCAAACCTATACTGTTGTGGGAAGTGATGGAGCCATTGAACTGCCCCACGATGCATTCATCCCCTGGGAAAATGATGCGCGGTTTTCCGTGCGGGAGCGAACCCAGGAAAAAGGCACTGAGTACGTCATTCCCGGTGCTGATGAATATCAGCTGATGGTTGAACATTTCAGCGACGCCATCCAGGGAAATACAGGACTTGCTGTTCCGGTTGAAGACAGCATTTGCACCATGCAGGTGCTTGATGCCCTTGCTGAAGCAGCTAAAACAGGCTGCACAATAACACCGAGTTATTCTTAGCGCTTCGATTCGCCAATACGGTGACGTATGGGATCCAAAGAAATGCCCTGCAATGCTCACTTAGCACTAAGTCCTGAGTGAGTAAATTCGACACCGAATTTATGAATCGTAGGACTTAGCCCTGGAAGTATTGTGATGGAATGTGCAGGTACAAAACTGCAGAAAACAGAAAATCGGTTACATGTCAACGCCGAGACATTTGAAACTCTGGCAGGCTACTGGCGTGAACAGCGCAGTAATCTGCACTGGCAGTGCCTGTTTGTTATTCCTGCCTGGCTTACGGTGTGGTGGAATGTTTTCAGGCCGGAATCAGAGCAGTGCCTGCTGTCTGTCAGCGAAGGATCTGAACTCATCGGCATCGCGCCGTTAATGGTGAACAACAGGACAGCGCAGCTTATGGGCAGCCCTGATGTCTGTGACTGCCTTGACGTTATCGTTGCGCCGGGGAAGGAGCAGTTGTTCTGCCGGGCGTTGCTTGACCATCTGCGCACGCAGGGAATCAGCACGCTCGAGTTAGGGCCGGTGCGGCCTGATTCAACAGTGTATATCCATTTTCTTGGGGCAGCCAAAAACTTTTCCCGCGAGGTTCTTTGCACAGAGGAAGATGTTGTGTTAGAATTACCTTTGCCGGCAACCTGGGATGCGTTCCTCAACATGCTTGCAGCAAAAGAGCGGCACGAGATACGGCGCAAGCTCAGGCGCCTTGAGGAAGCCGGCCGGGTTGATTACCATGCGGCAGAAGATATTACCGCGGTCAGGAGCGAACTGGATACGTTCCTGTCATTGTTCAGGCAGAATCGTGCGGATAAGGCCGCATTCATGACCGGGAAGATGGAATATTTTTTCCGGTCAATTGCAGAAGAGCTGGCAGGAGCAGACATCCTGAAACTTTTCTTTCTTACCCTCAATAATGAGCCGGCTGCCGCCGTGATGTGCTTTGACTATCAAGAAACCAGATATCTGTATAACAATGGTTATAATGAGCGCTTCAGCCACTTCAGCGTGGGACTGCTCAGCAAGGTGCTGAACATTAAAGAGAGCATAGAGCGGAAGGCGCAGAAGTATATAAGCACCGTCTCGGCGGTAAGCCAGTACCGCTCTACCGCTGCCGCATCGAACTGTGAAAAGGCATCCGGGTAAATCGTCCACCCTCCGTAGCAGGTACTGCGGAGGACGGGGCGAATGGGTGAATTGGTAAGAAAATATTCAAATCCCAAAACTCAAATGTCAAATAAATAAATGACAATTTCCAAAGTTCAAACTTGAAGTTTTAAGGGTTCCTCCAAAAATGTCATTCCCGCGAAAGCGGGAATCCATAATATGTTGAAATTCCTGGACTCCCGCCTGCGCGGGAGTGACAGAGTGTGAATTATTAGAGGTTCCCTTAATTCATAGTTTGACTTTCACTCTTTACTCTTTACTCTTTACTCAGAACTCAGCACTCAGCACTTAAACAGGGGTACCCATGAAGTCCAATCAGCTAAGAATCGCCATGCTCAGCGTTCACTCCAGCCCTCTTGGAGAGCTTGGTACCAAAGACACCGGCGGCATGAGCGTCTATATCCGCGAACTCGCCAGAGAACTCGGAAAACAGGGACACCTGGTTGATATTTACACCCGGCAGAACAATGCGGCAGGCGAACAATGCGTGCCTGCTTCCAAGAATGTCTCCCTCATCCACATCGAAGCCGGCACCAGCGGCTACATAGACAAACTCTCCCTCTATCCCCATCTTGCAGAGTTTTTTCAACAGATGGAGCGGTTCAGGATGCGTGAAAACCGGCGCTATGACATTGTTCACAGCAATTACTGGCTTTCAGGAAAAGTGGGCGCCTGGGCGCAGATGCACTGGCACGTGCCCCATTTCGTTCTTTTCCACACCCTCGGCGCGGTTAAAAATATGTTTCCAATCGGCAGCCCCGAGCCGGAACTGCGCATAGCAACCGAGAAGACGGTTACTAAAACCTGCAGCGTGATTCTGGCAGAGACGGAGCGGGAACGCAGGCAGCTGACCGAGCTGTATGATGCTGATCTGGATAAAATTAAGGTGATACCCTGCGGTGTAAACTTTGACCGCTTCCGGCCGCTTGATTGGAACCAGGCCCGCGGCAGGCTCGGCATACATGCAAACGAGCGTATTCTATTATATGTGGGCAGGCTTGATCCGCTCAAGGGCGTTGACCGGCTCATCACCGCGCTCAGCTTTCTGGACCACCATCAGAACCTGCGGCTGCTTATTGTCGGCGGGGATGGAAGCGAAACAGCAGAGTTCCGCAGCCTGCAGGAGCTGACGCAAAACCTGGGTCTTGAAAATTCCGTCACCTTTACGGGAAGGGTTGATCACAACGATCTGCCGCACTATTACAGCGCCGCGGATATGCTGGTTCTGCCCTCGCATACGGAAAGCTTCGGTCTTGTAGGCCTTGAAGCTCTTGCCTGCGGCACGCCGGTAATCTCTACCCGGGTAGGTGCGATGGAACAGATCATCCGCAGCAATGAAACCGGGTATCTGGTAAACAGCGCCGACCCCCGCTCACTGGCAGAGGGCATCGAGCTGTTCATGCCGCAGGTTCGTGACGGGTTCCTTTCCCGCGCGGCAATTCGCAACAGCGTCATAGAGTACAGCTGGGAGAAAGTTGCCGCGGCCATGGCTGATGCGTATCTCGGCGCGGTCAGCTGCGCCTATCCCGGATTCGTCACCGGAACCGCGGGCAGACTTCCGGCGTTTGCGGTCTGACCGGTTTCATGCCTCCTGGACACTGCCTATATGTTTTTTTTTGCTCCTGACGACGGCACTGGCTGTCTTGCTTACACATAAGGAGTGCTGCTTTGGAAAAAAAGGCTGACATACTGGTAATAGCGCCGCATCCTGATGATGCTGAATTCGGGGCCGCGGGTA
>JAPLIX010000457.1:13423-16495 GCA_026388865.1 Pseudomonadota bacterium
ACGGTTGCCCGCTGGACAAAGGAAGGCAAAAAAGCAGTATATGTGGTCTGCTCAAGCGGCGAAAAAGGCACCAGTGACCGGAGCATAAAGCCTGAGCAGCTTGCGGCAATCAGGGAAAAGGAGCAGATTGCCGCCGCGCAAACCGTGGGAGTTATGGAAGTAATTTTTTTGCGCTATCCGGACCAGGGGCTGGAAGACACACCGGTGTTCCGCAAAGATATTGTCAGGGTAATCCGGCAATACCAGCCGGCAACCGTCATTACCGCCGATCCCTACCGCCGCTACATCTGGCACCGCGACCACCGTATCACCGGCCAGGTGGTTCTGGATGCGGTGTTTCCCCTGGCCCGTGACCACCTCGCATACCCGGACCTGCTTGCTGCAGGCCTGGAGCCGCACAAGGTGCAGGAGGTGCTGTGCTGGGCTTCTGAAGATATAAATTACCGCTCTGATATAACGCAGACCTTTGACCTGAAACTCGCTGCGCTGCGCTGCCATCAAAGTCAGGTTAAAGAGTTCCATGTCCCCGACCTTGCGGAACGGCTGCGGCAGCGATGTATGGAAATGGCGGCGGGTGAGAATTTCGGGCTGGCAGAAGCTTTCCACCAGATCAAAATATCCATGTAGCCGCTTGCAGCAGGCTGCTGAAAAAGGTTGTTCCCCGTCGTTCATCCCGGTTCATCATCTGCCGGCTGTATAGCCTGACACTTCTCCGGAATCCTTCCATAACGTAAGGATATAATGACAATAAATTTGCCCCGTGCCGACCTATCAATAAGCAGCTCTCCGGGAAAAATAATCGATAAGCAAAAACACTGTTGACTGATGCCTTTGCGCACATGTTTTTAGTTGTTTATGGGTACGCCCTCCATTGCTGTAATTGCTCAAGAAAATTCTGTTTAAACGCTTTTCCCCAGCCGCTTTAACGCTGCCTTCTGTAAGGCAATTTTTGCCTCCGCGAGCTTTTTGTATTTAGCTCTTATTTTGGTTACATTCCCTGCGGCAACCGCTTTGAGCACATCCCCTTCAAGCTCTGCAACTTCAAGCAGCTTATAATAATCAAGAGATTCCTTCATATGAGCCAGAACAATTTTCCCTGTGACAACGGGATGATTGCTGGTAATATTTGCGTCTTTAAACCGGGTGCCGTGCTCAAGCTCCACATCAAGCCCGGCGCGAAACTCTTCAACGTCAATTGGCATCTTTTCCGTATTGACAGCTTTTAGAATTTTCTGTGCCTCTTGTGTTGTGGCTTTCGGATCTTTCAGCTTTGTCCAGTCCCTGATGCCAATCTCTTTACAGATTTTTCTTACCACTTCACTGGTGATGTATTGTGGAACGTTCATAGCTCACTCCTTTCTGTCACTCCATAAGTAATATTGTATCTTCAGTTATCTGATGAATTGTATCACTATATGTCATCTCTCGGCAACGGTGGATTAACAAGTCATTCATCTTCAAACCGCTCAAGCACTTCACCGGGGGCGTATTCTTTCATAAGCTGTATAAACCGCTCATGAGTGACGGCGTCGCTTCCTTCTTTTGTAACGAGATCTTCCACCATCTCAGCAACCATCTGCTGCACAAAGGAAGGGATTTCTGATAACATGCGCAGCGCCTCTTCATCCCATTCTAGTTTTAAAGTAATTGCTTCCTCCCCTTCTTTTGGCGGCGGCTGGTGCTCGATCATCATGGATGATTTTACGGTGCTGTAATAAAAGTATTTTCTCTTCTCATCCCCCAGGTAAACCGGGAGATTCAACCGCGAAATCCGCTCCCCTCTGTTCACCAACAGCAAATCCTCATCTACGACTATGGCAGCAATATCACCGATAACCTTGGCCTGGGTCGGGCCAATCTCAAAGTTTTTGTGGAGCGTGCACTCTATGTGCTGTTTGCATTCCTTAAGGCTGGGCGGAGAAACCTTCTGGGAAGCTATTGAAGTGAATTTCGTATGGTCAAGTTCACACATCCCTTCACGATAGAACCGGCTGGTCTCCATGACATCCTCAAGGAATTCTGCTGAAGGGAAGTTCACCACAAATTCTCCAGTAGCCACAATGTTCTTATATGTGTGTGAAAACTTGCGCATGCCCACCAGCACTTGAGGGCGGTTATGCATGATATCATACGGCACCAACAGTGAATAGGGCGCAGCATTGACAATTCCCTGCTTATTAACCGTCGTGATGATAGTGACGACCTTTGGAATTACCAGGATATCGGAATACCAGAATGGTTTAATGGGAATAATCTTTTTCATGTAGTGCCGGCCCCCTTCATTATAAACATTCATATTCATTTATAAATATTTCTTAAGGTCACCCTCGATATCTTTCGGAGCGGTCTGCGGCGGATAGCGTTTGACCACCGCGCCCTTCCGGTCAACAAAAAACTTGGTGAAGTTCCATTTAATGGCATCCGTTATCAGCCCGCCCTGCGCTGCGGTGAGAAATTTGTAGAGCGGGTGGGCGTTCTCACCATTGACGTCAACCCGGGGAAACAGCGGAAACGTCACGCCGTAGTTGATGGCACAGAAATGTTTGATCTCCTCACCCGTCCCCGGCTCCTGACCGCCGAACTGATTGCAGGGGAAACCCAGGATCACAAAACCCCGGTTCTTGTATTTATCATACAGCTCCTGCAGCCCCTTGTACTGCGGGGTAAAGCCGCATTTGCTGGCCACATTTACAATCAGAACAACGCTGCCCCGGTATGCTGCCAGGGATTTCTCCGCGCCGTCGATTGTTTGTACGGAAAAAGCATAGATGGTTTGCCGGGGCCGGGCTTGCTGGTCTCTGCAGTGCACGAGACTGATGCCAGACTAAAAAGCATCAGTAATACCACGCCGGCTGTTTCCTGGCGGCTAACCTTCATAATCTGTCCCTCATCCTTTCTCCCTGCTGTTGACGCTGAGCTTCTCCTGTTAAGAATATAGCATACTATACAATTCATTATCCGGAAACGAAATACCATAACAAAAACCGCAGGGGATTTTTCCGGCGGAATGTTGCTTACGATAGTAAAGAAATCGTTTGAATTCGGCGTAATGCCCCGCCCACAGGGCGGGGC
>JAPLIX010000269.1 GCA_026388865.1 Pseudomonadota bacterium
ATACTGAGCCATCCCTCATGGAAGTGGTTTATAGTTTGTCTTTGCCGCGGAAGTGATACGGAACGTGCACCTAAGTTTTATAAAGCATTAAAAGTTCTTAAATCGGAAGGGATCATGGGCGACCTTTACGACGGGCCTGAACAGAAGCCATTGGATGAAAAAGAGGTTGAGCGTGCTATACTGGACTTATTACCTCCAAAGCATTTTGACCTGATAATTTCCCATAATCCTTCAGGGGAATATACCAAGCATATCCGGCATGATGAAGCAAGTAAAGCAGTCATTAAACTCTGGCATGCCGGTAAAATATCTACCAACGAACTTTGGACCTTTGCTTACGAGGACGGCAATAAGGAATATTATCCCAGGCCTGTCGAAAACGATACTATTTACCGAACACTTACGAAACGGATCTGGCTTAGGAAATACAGCATAATTACAGAAACATACGGATTTGAAAAAAGTAGTTTTGAAGCAGAAACAACACCGCGGGCAGAATCATTCTGGCAATTTACAAATTCGTATGATGCTAAAAAATGGCTTAATAATGGAGGAGTTTTAACATGAAAGTATTGCTATTATATTATTACCCTCCTTCACCCGGAGGGCTATCAACCCAAGGTAATCTTCTATACAGGGGCCTTCTTGAAATGGGTGTAGATGCCCATGCTGTTCATTTCGAATCAGCACAGGAGAAGGAATGGTATTATCGCTGGTTTGAACCGGATGTTGCGGTTGGTGTAGGATATTGGGGGCATACGCCGCAATTGGTTCTTCATCCGCAACGGTATGGTGTGCAGCCGGTACCATGGTTGGTTGCCGACGGTTATATTGCAAACTATCAGGAGGTTTTGAATGCACTTCCGCTTATACTGGTGACATCGAATTGGGTTAAAGAAATGTATGTCCGAGATGGGATCAATGGCGATAAAATTGAAGTGTTACCTGTAGGCTGCGATACGGATGCTTTTATCCCTTACAGTAAGGATGACCCGAAAATTTTGGCGGTGCGCGAAGCGCTGGGAATTTCACCCGATCAGATAATGATTCTCACCGTTGGTGGCGACGCCGCATCAAAAGGTGCACAGGAAGTAATGCAGGCGCTTGCAATCATTGATACTAAAGCGCCTGATTGGAAATATGTCTGCAAAGTATGGCCTCAGCCGCGAACCAAGCTTCAAAACCTGGCTGATCTGGAAATGGCGACACACCTGGGCATTGAAAAAAATGTCACTTATGAAACCAACACCATTTCACGAAATTTCATGCCTTACCTGTTTGGGGCATGCGATATATATGCAGCCCCTTCCCGGCTTGAAGGCTTTGGAATGCCGCAAGTGGAAGCGGGAGCCTGTGGAAAACCGGTTATAGGTATTAAGGCTATGGGAATGCTTGATACGCTAATCCATGGCGAAACGGCATTCCTGGCAGATGTAGCACAGAAAATTGTTGTGAGCCAGGTAACGCTTGGCAATGAATCGGGCTTTGAAGATAAACATAGAGTGGTATTTAAAGAGCCACGGACGGTGGATTACCGCGCCAATGTCCATGATATTGCCAATTATTTGATGGATCTTATGACTGATGCAGCATTGCGGGAAAAAATGGGCAAAGCAGCCAGAGAGCGAGTAGTGAAAAATTTTGACTACCGCATTGTTGCAAAACGTTTTGTACAGATAATGAACGATAAATTGGGAATAAAGTAATTTTAAAATTTGAAAATGAGATAATTTGAAAAAAGTTGGTTCGTTAATATGTTGAAGATTCCAACCTAAATCTCATTATCAGTAATTGATTAATATTATAAATATAAATAGCTAAAGACTCATCATTCTCAAATTATCAAATTAACACTATGAAAACTGCAAACTGGCAAGAGATAGAAGAGGCAAAGAAGGCCGCCCTTGAAGTACTGCTTCATAATGCCCATGGACCATACCACGGACTTCCGCGTACGGCAGGCTGGGGGTATCCTGAGCCGTATACAAGGGATTTGATGTTTTCCATTCTGGGAATTGCTGTTTCTGAGAATCAGAAGCTGATAGAGAGCATTCGGAGAGTATTGGAAACACTATCAAAAAATCAGACAGAACGGGGCCATATCCCTTCGCTGGTACACGACAAAGAGGACCGTGGATCAAGTGATACCACTCCTTTGTTTTTGCTAGGTGTTGGCATTTTTAGAAAAATAACGGGTGAGCATGATTTTCTTCAGGATGCTGTTCGTAAAGCCTTGACTTGGATGGAGTATCAAAGCCCGTCAGATCGATACCTGATTGCCCAGCAGCCAACAAGCGATTGGCGCGATGAACAATGGGTGACCGGATATGGACTGCTTGTAAACACATTGGTATATAGCTATCTCCGGCTTCTGGGTCAGCACGAAAGAGCAGATAGGATGCACCGCGAGATGAGTCGGTTTACGATTACCGGCGGAACGATACACCATCATGTCCACGAAGGTCTTGTGGTAAAACATAAGCCTTACTATGCTTTCTGGTCATATAAAATTCATAGCAGCGAACGGTTCGACCTGCTCGGTAACAGTCTTGCCATTCTCTCCGGAATAGCATCACCCTCGCGGGCTGAGGAAATGATTTCCTGGATCGAAGATGAGTGTGCAGGCATGAGAAAAAAAGGTGAATTAGCAGTTGATCTGCCGCCTAATTTTTTTCCCTTTATTAAACCTGAAGATCCTGACTGGCATGTGCGATATTCATCATATAACAATCCTGGAGAATACCATAATGGAGGTATATGGCCTTTTATATGCGGGTTTTATGTGGCAGCCTTAGTTGCTACTAAAAGATACACGCTCGCCAAGGAAAAGCTCGTGGCGCTTACCCATAGTATAAAAATTTCCAATACAGGGAGCGTCGATTTTGGATTTAACGAATGGCTAAAAGCCCAAGACGGCATGCCCATGGGGCAGGACTGGCAAACCTGGAGCGCAGCGCTTTACCTGTATGCCGTAAAATGTGTTGAAGAAAAAAGAACACCCTTTTTTGATGAGATACGCAGTTGTCCAACTGAATCAAAAATAGAATAGTAGCCCAATACTTGTAACATTCCCTGCAACCTGTTAGACTGAATCGAGTCGAGTAGACCGGTTTCTTCCGATACGTCAGGTTGATGTTTGTTTTCTCCATTTGCCGCTTGGTTTCCCATCGGGGCCACAGTATTTCAAACATGCATCCGTTGGCCCCAGCCCCTCAAAAACCGAATCATCCGTATCATAATTATTTTGGAAATAACATTATTATTGATAACGGATTGAAATCATGTATATTCATCAACATCGACGAGTTACTGACTTCAGGAAGAAGCATTTACCGGCGCGGACCCGCATGCAGGGCAGTGTGGTGGCTGAGGGAGAAAACCCCCGGC
>JAPLIX010000582.1:0-1817 GCA_026388865.1 Pseudomonadota bacterium
GAAAGCACCTCTACGCCATGTATCTGCGCAATACCCGCCATATCAACAACTGGGACCTTGTTGACGTGTCAGCCCCTCACCTCGCCGGGCACTATCTCATGGACAAAACGAGAGAGCCCCTGTACCGGCTGGCGCGGTCCGAAATGCTCTGGGAGCGGCGCATTGCCATTGTCGCGACTTTTCATTACATCAGGCAGAACAGGTTTGATGACACGCTGAAAATTGCCGGGATGCTTATTGGTGACCCGCATGATCTCATGCACAAAGCAGTGGGCTGGATGCTGCGTGAAGTGGGCAAACGCGACCTGCAGGCAGAGGAGCAGTTTCTGAAAACTCACTACCGGCAGATGCCCCGCACCATGCTGCGGTATGCCATTGAGCGCTTTCCCGAGGCAAAGCGGAGGAAGTATCTGGCAGGCACGATGTGAACAGCTTTTCCTGAAGCTTTATTTTGATTTCTCGTCCCCGGTCACTCTCCCGGCAATAAACCGGGCAATAACTTCTCTCGTCGATTTGAGGCCGAACGCGTTTGCGTCCAGTTCTTCTGGCCGCAGAAAAAGGATTTCTGCAACTTCATCACTGGGCCGAAGCATGTTCAGGTCACGGACCTCGCAGGCAAAAGCGAGATCCACGGTATGGTAGCGCAGGCCGGCGTAATCGTAGATGTTCGGCACGGAAAAAAGGTAGCGAAGGCCGGCAATCTCCAGGTTGAGCTCTTCCCGGATTTCTCTGCTCAAAGCCTCTTCAGCTGTTTCATGCGCATCGACGAACCCTCCGGGCAGGTCCAGGGTACCTTGTGCCGGATCGAGCGCGCGCCTCGTAACCAGAAGACGGCCCTCCCTATCAGTAATCAGGGCGACCACAGCAGCCGCTGTATTAAAGAAGAATAAAAAACCGCAGGCTGGACAACGGACGGACTTTTCGCTGTGGCGTTCGATTGCGTCTCTGCCGCATCGCGGACAAAAGCGGAACTGACTGATTATTTCAAGGCCCGCCTGAGGGACTTCCTTTGTGGTCATAGATTCGTCTTGATTTGATTCTTCAGGTACCGTGAGTGTACCCTTATTTTTTATTCTGAGCAAGATAACCTGCAAGGCCGGCGAACACTTGGCGCATCAGATTGGAATGGAGCCGGGGAATCGGTATAATGTAGGAAAGAAGCTTCATCAGCGGGTAAACAATTTCAAAATCAACCCGGTAGGTGACGCGGCAGTTTTCTTCGCCTGCGGCAATCGTCCACACGCCAGTGCCCCGGTAAACGCCGCTGTATTGCAGCCGCAGCTCCGCACCGTTTCGGATGCTCTGCACCTCGCACACAAAGGCGCGCCCCCCGAACGGCTTGAGCTGAACCTGGGAGCCGACCAGCTCCGGTGAATTCCGCCGCACGACTATTTTCACCGACGAAGGCCACCATTGCGGGTACGCGCTGAAGTCAGTGATTGCCCGCCAAATCAAATTTGGCGGGCTTGCGATAACCGCCGCATCCTCCGCTTGAATTCTTCGCATAGGTAACTGTCCTTACATAGGGACAACTGGCCCTGGTTATTATTGAAGTTGAATTTGCCCCGTAAGCCCCTTCCCCTCACGAACCCACACGCTTAAAAACTCGGTACTGCAGCAGTATCAGGCCTGCTATGGCCAGGGCGATGATCGCATAGAGCAGATACTTGTAGCGCTCGGTGAAGGGAAGCCGCGCATTGTCACCGGCAAACCCTTAGTTGGGGCGGGCCATGCCGAGAGAAATATGCGGGATATCGTCCGGCTTCTGCCGTGCAATGAGTCCGGCCAGATCGTATTGGGGCTGCTGCGCCAGCGGG
>JAPLIX010000582.1:1845-3050 GCA_026388865.1 Pseudomonadota bacterium
TCTGAACACCAGGCGAAATTCCCGGGCCGCGATCTCCGGCATGTCGATAGCAAGCCGCGACTCGTGTATGGTTTTTGTATCGAAGTTGAAGATGCTTCCCTGCGCCCACCGCACCCAGTCTCCTGCCCCCCGTTTAACCTGCACCTCCACCAGGCGCTTGAAGTTTCGTTCCTCAGTAACGATAATCAGGCGATCAAGCGGGAACACCGTGTTCATGCGGACGACGAGGCTGTTTTCCTGCCGGTTAGCATTGCTCTCCGGCGTGTCGACCATTCCCTTGATTGTGTAGGTCTGGCCCCGCTCGTCCCGCTCCTGCAGCACTTTGACTTCTTTGATGGTCAACGGTTGCGCATCGCCATTATTTATTTTAAGGGCAAGGTGGCGGAAGTTGGTAGAAGGAAAAGTAATCCGTGTCTGGCGAAGCTTCTCTCCCTGGGTGATGTCGAAAATGACCCCGTCCCTGCGCAGGAGGTTCCATGAACTGCCGTCAGGGCTGCCAAGCACCTGGACCTGACGGGAGAAATCAGTATCAGGGGTGATAACCTCAACCGCGTTGACGCGAAAGTCCTGCTTCTCACATGCCAGTTCAAGCCAGGTCTCTCCCTGTTCGGTGCGCGAGAGATTAAACATCCGCGCCGGTATTTCCTCCCGCAGTTTCTCAGGGCGCCGCAACACGATCTGCCACGGAACCTCCTCCTTCCGGTCGGTCACGATGCGCAGGTCGGCAAAAGGCGTTTTGGCATCGCTGTCACCCAAATGCTGCGGCTCCAGATATACTCCTGCGAGGCTGCCCCGGTCCCGGGAGGGTGCCTCGATTTCAGCATACTTCTCCCAGAGACGCTCATCGAACGCGGTGCACAGACCTCTGCTTGCGCAGAGAAAAAGAAGTCCGCAGAATAGCGCACAGGATAAAAATCGTTTCATGGCTGGTCTTCTCCGAAGATAATATTTTTAAAACGGTTATAGCCATAGGACACGGCCAGCAGCAGCAGGCCAAGCACGATAAAAGAGATGATGCGATAGAAGGTCTCAAGTTCCGACAGGTCAACAAAAAATACCTTCAGTACCGTTGCGCCCAGCAGCAGGATGCCCAGTATGCGTGCCCCGCGCAGACGCTTTATGATACCGGCACCCGTTAACAGAGAGGCGTACAGAGCCCAGAGAACAGAAAGAGAGAGCTGGTATCCGTAGAGGGAAGCCCCCCA
>JAPLIX010000582.1:3081-3431 GCA_026388865.1 Pseudomonadota bacterium
CATTCCAGCATATGGCCGGGTGCACGGAACAGGAAGAAGTCATAAACCTCGGCAGAAAGCAGCACCAGCGACAGGACCTGCGTTATTATAAAGATGATTCCAAACGCATATTGCTCAGTGTCATTCCGCTTATCCCGGCAGCGCGCTATGAAGCTCAGGAAAATATAAAAACCGGCCACCGCCGCGCCGCATACAAGAAACCGGCTGTTTAAAATCGGCGTGAAGCGGCCAAAAGGCTCTAGGTAAAAACTCACGTCATCTGAAAACCGGAACAGCACCGCCAGCCCCAGCAGATAGGCTACCCACCGCAGCGCCGGGAAATCAAGCCGCAATCCCATCCAGCCCAGCGC
>JAPLIX010000478.1 GCA_026388865.1 Pseudomonadota bacterium
AATACCCACCAAAACATCTGGCGCGAAATCTACACTTTCAAATCCCCACCTTTCGTAACCCCTTTGATGTCCCTGCTAAAAAAAAGCTGCCTTGTTGATATTTGGCTCCCTTCTTCTCACTTAGTAAGCGGGAGTGAATCTGTGTAATTCTGTCCACCCTCCGCAGAAATGCTTCGGAGGACGGGTGTGTTCTGTGGCGGATATTTTAAAGGGCAGAGGTCATAAATGGCTTCTGCCTTTTTCTTTAGTCGGACAAGTCGTACAATTGAAAATAAAAATGCTGGATTCTAAAATAACCTTATTGTATGTTCATATAAAATAGTTTGACTAATATGAATAAATATATAGAATAGTCAGTATGATAAAAAGAAGCCTCCACGATATTGCATTCTCCGGGACCTGGGGAAGACAGATACGTTTGATAACGGGCCCCCGCCAGGTCGGAAAGACAACGCTTGCCAGGCAGAAGTTGCAGGAAGAGCGTTCAGAGCAATTGTACTATCTCTGGGATCTCAGGAAGGTGCGCCAGAGGTATAAGGAAAATGAGCTTTTTTTTACTGCAGATGCGTTACCCGGCAAGAAAAAGCTGTGGGTGTGTTTTGGTGAAATACATAAGATGCCCAAATGGAAAAATATCCTGAAAGCTGTCTTTGACGAAATAGCGGACAAGTATTTTTTCATTGTAACAGGTTCGACAAAGCTGAATCTGATCAGGCATGCAGGAGACAGCCTTGCCGGCAGGTATTTCACCTTCCAGCTTATGCCGTTGACCCTGCGGGAAGTTACCGGCAGAGCTTCACTTGAGCCACCCAAAGATGCAGCCGGTTTCATTGAAAGCGCTATGAGCGTTTCAGCAACCTCTCCAGAGACGCTGAAGGCCCTGCTTGAATACAGCGGGTTTCCTGAGCCGTTTTTAAAGCAGTCGCAGGCATTTCACAAGAAATGGTCACATGACTATATTGAGACCGTTATCCGCGAGGATATAGGAACGCTCACCAGAATTGTAGATCGTGAATATATTTTTGACCTCTATAATCTGCTTCCTGAAATGACCGGAAGCCCCCTGTCCCTCTCTTCACTTGCTTCTCACCTTCAGGTAAGCCCGGTCACCGTAAAGAACTATATGAGGCGGCTTGAGGATTTTTATCTGGTTTTTTCAATACGGCCGTATTCAAAAAATATCAAGAGATCGCTTCTGAAAGCCGGGAAATATTATCTCTATGACTGGTCAAAAATAAAAGACCGTGCCGCGCGTTTTGAAAACTATGTTGCCTGTGAATTGAACACGCGCTTGAGCTTGTGGGGGCAATTTACGGGAGACGCTTATACCTTGTATTACATACGGAATAAGCAGAAACAGGAAACGGATTTTCTGGTTGTTAAAAACAACAGTCCCTGGCTTCTCATAGAGGTAAAGCTCAGTGACGGTTCAATAGCGGCTCATCATTTTGAAACAATGAACTCCCTGGGCAATATTCCATTGGTTCAGGTGTGTTTAGAGCCCGGAATAGCAGTCATGCAAAAAAGAAATGCCTGCCGGATTTCTGCGAACCGGCTCTTCGGGTAATGCGCAATGACCAGACAGGACGCGATTCAATCAAGCTTTACTTTTTTCTTGAGCCTTACTTAAAACGGGCTCACAAAATCCCGGAACAGCGGCGCCCGGCGGTCCCGTTCGGAGATGATCGGGCTGCTGGTGCCCCAGTCAATATTAATATCCGGATCATTCCACCGGAAGCCCATTTCAGCCCCCTGGTTATACACGTTGGTACATTTATAAAAAAAGACGGTCTCATCTTCAAGGGTCCTGAAGCCGTGAGCAAATCCGGCAGGGATCCAGTACATCAGCTTATTCTTGGCGGAGAGTTCAATGGCTGCCCATTTTCCAAACGTCGGGGAGATCTTCCGGATATCAACCGCGACATCCAGTACTGCGCCGCGCATCACGCGCACCAGTTTCCCCTGCTCAAAGGGGGGCGCCTGCAGGTGCATGCCGCGGACCACATCCTTTGTGGATTTCGATTCATTATCCTGGACGAACGCAGCATCAATCCCGGCCTGCAGAAATTTTTCCCGGTTAAATGATTCAAAAAAATATCCTCTGGCATCTTCAAAAATTTGCGGTTTAATGATGAGCAGGCCTTCAAGCTCTGTTGTTATAATTTCCATGCGGAGTTGCGGGGGCGTTGTTAACGTATATTTCGCTTACTCAAAGTTTCAGGTTTCCTGGAGCAGCCTTGAGAAAACAATTCCTGATTATTACCTGCACCACGAGCACTGGCATAGCACCGCGAGAGGCGCGCGGCATGAAGTATACTTAGCACAACGCAAAAAAACTGGTCAACAATTTAACACCGTTTTTTTAACTTTATCATAAAAAAACAGATGCCTGCTGCGTTATACCCGCAGCAGGCACTTGATAAAAATCATGTGTTGTGTAGTCTGTCAATGGGTCAGACCGCCTATGGCAATTTTCAGCCGGCACTCAGCCCGGACCAGGGCATCCCGTGCTCTCTGCACGTCGGTAGTCTGGTCCCGGTGCGCGAGCCGCTGCTCGGCTCGCTCTTTTGCTGCAGCTGCCCGCTTGGCATCGATCATCTCTTTTGCTTCCGCGCTGCGGACCAGTATGGTAACCCCTTCGAGAGACACCATGATAAAGCCGTCATTTACAAAAACCAGCTTTTCCTTTTTACCGGTATCGCGCACCTTAAGGATGCCGATGCCGACTGTTGATATCAGCGGCGCATGCCCGGGCAGTATGCCAAGGCTGCCGTTACCGGCAGGAAGAACTATGGACGCAGCGTCCTGGCGTATGAGGACCTTTTCCGGGGTAATGACCTCAAGGCTGAAACTATCTTTTTTCATCACTCACTCTTGGACTGAAGTTTCTTCGCCTTCTCGATTACCTCGTCAATGGGGCCGACCATGTAAAAAGCCTGCTCGGGGATATCATCATGTTTGCCATCAATGATTTCCTTAAAGCCGCGCACCGTCTCATGCAGAGGCACATATTTGCCCGGCGTGCCGGTAAACGCCTCGGCAACAAAGAATGGCTGTGAAAGAAAGCGCTGGATCTTGCGTGCCCGTGACACCACCAGCTTGTCTTCTTCTGACAGCTCTTCCATGCCGAGAATTGCGATAATGTCCTGCAGCTCTTTATATTTCTGCAGTATCAACTGGACGTTCCGGGCTACTTCATAGTGCTCCTCGCCGACGATAAGCGGCGTTAAAATACGCGAGGTTGAATCCAGCGGATCCACCGCCGGATAAATACCAAGCTCTGCCAGGGAGCGCGACAGAACCGTCGTTGCATCAAGATGAGAAAATGTGGTTGCCGGGGCAGGGTCAGTGAGGTCGTCTGCCGGAACATAGATTGCCTGGATAGAGGTGATCGAACCCCTGGTAGTAGACGTGATCCGTTCCTGCAGGTCACCCATTTCATTGGCCAGCGTCGGCTGATAGCCCACGGCAGAGGGCATGCGGCCAAGCAGAGCTGACACTTCAGCGCCGGCCTGGGTAAAACGGAAAATATTATCAATGAACAGCAGCACGTCCATGCCCCGCTCATCCCTGAAATACTCTGCCGCTGCCAGAGCTGAAAGTCCCACGCGCAGACGGGCTCCCGGCGGTTCGTTCATCTGGCCGAAGATCATGGCCGTTTTGCTGATAACCCCTGATTCTTTCATTTCCAGCCACAGGTCATTTCCTTCGCGGGTTCTTTCTCCCACGCCGGCAAAAACCGATATGCCGCCGTGCTCAGTGGCAATGCTGCGGATCAGCTCCATGATAAGAACGGTCTTGCCGACGCCGGCGCCGCCGAACAGGCCGACTTTTCCTCCCTTGGCATAGGGCGCCAGTAAATCTACAACCTTGAGGCCGGTTTCAAAAACTTCATTTGCCGTCTTCTGCTCTTCAAGGGTTGGCGGCGGCCGGTGAATGGAGTAGCGCTTATCAAATTTAACGTCTCCCAGTTCATCAATGGCCTCACCCAGCAGATTAAAGACCCGACCGAGAGTCCCCTCGCCGACCGGCATGGAGATGGGCCCGCCGGTGTCTTCTGCATCCATTCCCCTGACCAGACCATCAGTAGCTGACATGGCAATGGTGCGCACGATATTGTCCCCGAGATGCTGCGCTACTTCAAGAGTTAGCTTTATTCCATTTGCCGGATCATTAATCTTTATGGCATTATAGATTGCGGGGAGCTCTTCATTAAAAAAGCGAATGTCCACGACGGGACCAATAACCTGTACAATTTTTCCGATATTCAAGGGGGTACCTCCATAAAAAAATGTCGAGTGAGGATTTCGGAATGTGGAATATAGTATATATACCGCCGCATTCCGCACTCTGGATTCCGCATTTATCCTTTAAGGGCCTCAACTCCTCCGATAATATCTATCAATTCTCTGGTGATGTTTGCCTGACGGGCTTTATTAAATCTCAGCGTAAGATCTTTAATGAGATCTCTAGAGTTATCGGTCGCATTTTGCATGGCAACCATGCGCGCGGCTTGCTCGCTGGTTCCTGATTCAATAAGGCAATGGCGAAGCTGCATCTCAATGTACTGCGGTACGAGAGAAAGCGCGATGTCGGCGAAGCTTGGCTCCATGATAAAATCGATCTCGCCCTTGATGAGATGCTCCTGCTCCTCTTTGCTGAGGGGCTCAAGGGGGAGCAGCTTTGTCAGCGTCGGCACATGCCGCAGCACATTGACAAACCGGGTATAATAGATGTGCACTTCATCTATTTTCTGGGTATTAAAGTTCTCGGTAAGAAAAGAATTAACAACCTGCAATTCACGGGTCAGGGCTTCGCCCCAGGGAACCGGGAGGAATCGTTCAATTGCATATCCCCGGTGGGTCAGCGCGTCATAGCCTTTTTTGCCCACGGCTACAATAGAAATCTGTTTTCCCCTGTTCGCCTCCAGATAGCCGATAACCGCATTTATTATATTGAGGTTAAAGGTGCCGCACAGCCCCCGGTCTGATGTGATTACCAGGAGCAGCAACCGGTTTCCCTTGGCGGGATTGAACACGGGATGATCTACCGCATAGGCTGAAGTGCGGAATGCGCGCATCAGGGTTTCCTGGCGGTTCACATACGGACGGGAATTTTCCGCCAGCGACCTGATCCGGGCAAGCTTTACCGCTGCGACCATCTGCATCGCCCGGGTAATCTGCTGGGTGGATTTAATTCCGCGTATCCGTCGGAGTATTTCTCGGGGGGATAGGGCCATGGTGTTTGTTTACTATTTAAAATCCTGTTTGTATTCAGCCACTGCCTTCTTCAGCCCCTCGGTAACTTCACTGGTCAGCTCCTTGGTCGCTCTCAGTTTCTCGCATACCTGGGGATACTTCTCACCGATAAATTTAAGAAAGCCCCGTTCAAAGTCCTTGATGCGGGCCACCGGCACATCATCAATGAACCCCTGCCCGGCAACATAAAGGATGACTACCTGCTGGTCTGTCGGGTACGGTTGGTACTGGGGCTGCTTCAGGATTTCTATCAGCCGCTCTCCGCGGTTTAACTGGGCCTGCGTTGCCTTGTCCAGCTCGGAGCCGAATTTGGTAAAAGCGGCAAGCTCGCGATACTGCGCGAGATCCAGGCGCAGCGAACCGGCCACTTTTTTCATAGCCTTGTTCTGGGCATTGCCGCCCACGCGGGACACCGAAAGCCCTGCGTTCACTGCAGGCCGGATGCCGGCATAAAACAGGTCGCTCTCGAGATATATCTGCCCGTCGGTAATGGAGATAACATTGGTGGGGATGTAGGCTGAGAAATCGCCGGCCTGGGTTTCAACAATCGGCAGCGCGGTTAAGGATCCGGCACCGAGTGGATTACTCAATTTTGCGGCCCGTTCCAGAAGTCGCGAATGCAGGTTGAAAATATCGCCGGGGATCATATATGACCAGGGCATGCCGCTTGGTGTCCCGGAATTCCTCGCCCATAGCGCATCCGGCAAAGGGAGCTATATACTGCATCGGGGCGGGATCGCTGGCCGTGGCGGCAACAATCGTCGTGTACTCCATGGCGCCGTATTTCTGCAGCGTTTCCATCACGCTCAAGACGGTTGACTGCTTTTGGCCAATTGCTACATAGATACAGTAAACAGGATTGCCTGCTTCATATTCCGCCTTCTGGTTGATGATGGTATCAATGCAGATAGCTGTTTTACCGGTCTGGCGGTCGCCGATGATGAGCTCGCGCTGGCCTCTGCCGATGGGAATCATTGAATCAATGGCCTTAATTCCCGTCTGCAGCGGCTCTTTAACCGGCTGCCGCTGGACGACATTGGGGGAACCGCCTTCAATAGGCCGCTTTTTTTCCGTCAGTATCGCCCCCTTGCCGTCGATGGGCTCTCCCAGAGCATTCACCACCCGGCCGAGCAGAGCATCTCCGACCGGTACTGAAATAACCTGGCCGGTGCACTTGACCGTCATTCCCTCTTTTATTTCACTGGCATCGCCCAGCAGGATGGCGCCAACCGTGTCCTCTTCCAGATTGAGCGCAATCCCGTAGACGCCGTGAGGAAATTCCAGCAGTTCGGACGCCTTGCATTTATCCAGTCCATAAATACGGGCAACGCAGTCTCCCACCTGGAGAACCGTGCCCACACTTTCCATCTTCAGCTCTTCTTTATAATCCTCAATTTCCTTCTGGATTATAGAAGTTATTTCTTCTGCCCTCAGTTCCAAGGCTATCAACTCCTTTTATTTTTTATTTATATATATATATATATATATATATATATATATATATAATTGCAATCAGCTTACATTAAGTTCCAGGATGTGTTTCTGCAGTTTATCCAGCCTGCCGCGGATGCTTCCGTCCAGCACATCATTGCCGATGAAGATCTGCAGTCCGCCGAGAATGTCGGCTTCAACGGCAAATTGCACTTCAACCATGCTCTTCAATTTTTTTTCCAGAACCGCTTTACAGGTATGCTGTTGTTCCGGGGAAAGGTCAATGGCAGAATTCACCCGTGCTTTTACAATGCCGCGCATCCTGTCCGCATCCTGTTTATAGGCTTCATACAAGACGGCGATAATTGCTGCCCGCTTCTTTTCCACCAGAAGATGCAGGAACCGCTTAACGGTATCAGTCAGCCTGGTACCGAACAAGTCATCCAGCAGCTTCTTTTTGCGCAGCCGGGATATCTTCGGGTGCAGCAGGATATGCATGAATTCCGCATTGCTTTTCAGGAGCCGGTCAACGTACTGCAACTGCCGTTCGACCTCTTCGGCCTTGCCCTGCTGCGCTGCAATATCCAGCAGCGCCAAAACGTAGCGTTCGGTGATCTTGCTCTGGATCAAGAGGGCAGCCCCCCTATCTCATGCATGACGTCGTTGGCGAGCTTTTCAGCAGTTCCCTGATCGACCGTTTTTTCAATCAGCCGGGTGGTAAGCAGAACCGAAAGCCTGACCACTTCCGTGCGAATCTCGGCAATGGCCTTCTTTTTCTCCTGCTCAAGCTCGGCAAGCCGCTTCTCACGAAGGCTGTCAGCCTCGCGGCGCGCTTTTTCCAGGATCTCCTGCCCGGCCTGCGTGGCTTTCTTGCCGGCTTCCTGAATGACCGCGTCAGCCTTCTCCTGAATCTCGTTTAACCGTCTCTCATACTGCTCCTTGAGATCCCTTACCTCGGCGCGGGTCTTTTCATTCTCTTCATAGGTTTTTCTGATTTCATCGCCGCGGGCCTGTATCATGCCGCTGACCCGGCCGAAGAGATATTTTTTCAGTATCCAGAAGAGAATGAGAAAGCCGACAATCTGGACAATCACAGGCTTTAATTGTAATCCGAGTGCTGCTATTGCATCCATAGGAAGTATTCTTTTCCTGCCCGGTTTTTTATCAGCCGCCCATTTTCTTCAGTACATCAACAATCTCTGCGGCATTCGGCAATTTTGCCAGCAGGAGAATGCCGATGACCAGGCTGTAAATGGTCAGTGCCTCGATCAGTGCCGCACCGATAATCAATGTGGTGCGAAGCTCCCCTGATGATTCGGGCTGTCTGGCAGTCCCTTCAAGTGCTGATGATGTTGCCCTGCCCAACCCGGCTCCGCCACCCAGTGCAGCCAAGCCAACTGCTAACCCGATAGCTAAACCTATAAGTCCTAAATACCACATTACCAAGTCCTCCTTTGTTAATTGTTGGTTAAAAACCACGTTATAGATACAGACATGGCTACGAACACTATGCTCTCATATTCCCACGCATACGTATGTATATATACGTATTAATGCTCATGCTCACCGCCTTCCAGCGCACCAATCGCTGACCCGATATAGATTGAAGCGAGCAGGGTAAAAACAACCGCCTGCACCGTGCTGAACAGCAGCGCCAGCAGCATCATAACCACATGAAAGGGAATGGGGATGAATCCCAGGATGAACGGCGTTAAAAACACCAGACTCGCTATGGCAATATCTTCTCCGGTAAGATTGCCGAACAGACGCAGGGAGAGCGATACCGGCCGTGCCAGCTCACCGATAAGATGTATGGGCAGCATCAGCGGAGCCAGCATCAAAGGCTCCATAAAATGCTTTAAATAGCCCCACACCCCCTTTACTCTCATTCCCTCATATTGCGTGGCAACAAATACCACCAGGGCTAACGCCAGCGTAGTATTTAATTTGCTTGTCGGAGAGTGCATCAGCGGAATGAGCCCCCATAAGTTCATAAGGATAATATACAGGAACAGGGACCCGAGCAGCGGGATATAGCGCGGGGCAGCAGGACCAATAATGCCGGTAAAGAAGTTAGTAAGCGCTTCGACTACAAGCTCAATAAACGCCTGTGGCCCACGGGGAACTTTCTCCATCTTTCTGGTGCACCACAGGGTCACGAGAATGAGCACTACTGCTACCAGCAATGACATGACAATGGGTATCCAGTCATGGTACCCTATACCAAGGAACTCGCTGTGCTTATTGATTCCAAGAAAATCAAAAAATGAAGGCAGCTCGTTGGCTGATGATTCTGCAGCAGCAGCATGTGTTGCTGCTGCGTGACTGGTAGCTTGTTCGGTCATTTGGGTGCTCGGCGTTTTTTAAACAGGTTACTGGTTCCTAAGCAGAAAATGGCGATTTGTGTCACTCCAATTCCGGCAACCAGAGCAAAGGGATTTATCTCCAGGTAGCGAAAGGCAAAATACAGGGCCACCCCGACAACGGGCAGCTTAAATACAAACAAAAGAATAGCAAATAACGTTTCAACCGGCCTCTGATGCTCCTTCTTGCTAAATATTACGGAGATCGTCCACCAGAGCGTTGTATAAAGAACTAGGCTTACTATAGAGCCTACGATTAAGCCGGTGGTAATGGGCCGGTTATTGAATAAAAGGGATACGGCGATCAAAATTGCGGAGATTAAAATTGATAAAAAAAAATACTTTTGGGGTAATCCCGCTTGGAATCAGCCGGCATTCTTTGACCTTTTTGCAAATCGACTAACGGTTTTGAAAAATTCCGCAAACGCTCCGATAACACTCAGCAGCAAACAGACAAGCAGACCCCATGGACCGGTTCCCAATTTGTTATCAATATAGCTCCCTATGAAATATCCAACCAGGATGGAAGCTGCCATCATAAAACCAAAGCTTCCAAAAAGGGCAAAACTGCGGAAGGCTTTTTCCAAGCTTTCCCTCTTCAATGGTCCACAATCTCCTGATATTCACGCTGAGGGAAATAGTAGAGACTATGAATTAAAGAAAACTTGCCGGTTTGTCAAGAACTTTTTGTCTCTACTATTTACTGCTCGTTATTTATTAAGTTCAGCACACTGCACACTGCCGCAAGCATAGTGCTGTTTAGTTTTTGTGGCTGCACGCGCTACCCTGCGGGCAAGGCTAAAGAAGCCCATTAAAAACTGATTGATCTTTTCCGCTTGTATCTAAGGCCTTGAAGGATCGCTCCGAACAATATGCCGATTAAAAGCGTGCTTGCTCCTGCAACAAACCACATGAGCATGGTGTAGTCCCGGAGCTGTTTATTTTTTTCCGTGAGCTGGGTTATGGTGAGCGTGTTTTTGCGGTTTTCTTCCGCAAGCCGGTCATGCTCCTGTTTGATGCCGATGATATTGGCACTGCTGGCTTTGAGTTCCTGGTACTGACTCTCCAGGGTTTTGGCCTTTTCGCCCAGCAGGGCGGAAGAATCTGTAATCGATTTTCTCTGTTCCTGGAGTTTTTGATACTCCTGGTTCAGGGCCGCCTGCTCTCCTTTCAGCTGTTCAATCTCGGTTCGCAAACTTGCAATCACCATCGGGTCGGGAAGCTCTCTGGTGAGATAGCGGCGCAGCACCCAGCCTTCAATGCCGCCTTCCGTGCGCACATAATAATAATCATCTTCCGTCTTCAATACCTCAAGGGGCTCATGGGCTTTCTTAATGGCCAGAATTTTAAATTCCACCCCTTTACCTCCGCGGATCATAACCTCAAGGTTGTCGTTTACATACATGGTCTCTGCCGCTGCAAAACGCGGCAGCCCGAGGACGATGAGGACGAAAAAATAAAATATTTTTTTATCCATTACCCTATGCTCCCCTTAAAGAGATTGGCACATAATACAGTTTAGTAATTTAGAATATTTCCATTTATTATGCAATGTTTTTATATATGTTTAATGGCAGCAATAAAAAACGGGATGTTACTTAAGAGAACCTCTAATAATTCCCAATCTGTCACTCCCGCGAAAGCGGGAGTCCAGTAATTTTAATTAGTTATAGATTCCCGTCCCCGACTAAAACATTCGAGGACAAGCCTTCACGGGAATGACATTTTTACCGGTAGCCTTAAACTTAAAAATTATATTAACCCTGTTTTAGTGGCTTGAGATTACAGTGCGCGCGAAGCTCGTTGACGGCATGCAGCAGGTCGCTGTCTTTTCCCAAAAATCTGTTGAGCCGGCCGGTTGAAAGCCCAAGCAGACGGGACGCATCGCCAATGCTTCCCTGCTCAAAATACAGGGCGTCAAGTATGGTTGCACAGACCAGAGGGTAGAGCGGGTTTCTTTGATTTACCTGCAGTGGGGTATCCTGTTTGAAATATACCGTGATGGTATCCGGAATAGCCGGGCCAGCACCGCCTGGCTGCTTGCGCACCCGTAAGGCTATCGCCATACGCAGCCTGCGCAGTGCTCTCAGCTTGTTCTCATTCTGGGAGCGGCTCTCTTCCGCTATTACAGAAATACCGGTTGCGGAATGACTGAGCCGTATTGCACTGTAGGTACGGTTGCGCTTCTGGCCCCCGGGACCTGATGCCTGGTAAGCTTCCACGCGGCAGGCATGTGCCAGCAGCCGGTCATCAAGCGCTAAAAACGGATATGCTCCTTCCGGGGACAAAAGCAGCGCCGACACTTAAAAATACCTCATACGGTATACCGCGATAGAAAATAATATTTTTTTATCAATACTGCCTTTTTTATTAAAGCTTTAAGCGTGCGTTCCGAACAATATGGTGTCACCCCTAACAGCCTGTTTACAGACCAGCTGTAACCAGGCAAACCCCCTTGACACGCCCCTCAGTGCCCTGTGCAGTGAGGGGCTTTTTTATTTGAGAAGGCTGCGGTACAGATGCTCGTACTTCTCTATTTCCTGTTCCGCGGAATACGCTGCCGCAACCATCTTTTTCCCGGCATGCCCCAGTTTACTGCGCAGCGGCCTGTCCATGGAGAGCCGTACTGCAGCGATTATTAATTCCCGGGGGTCATCTCCTGAGAACAGCAGCCCGTTTTCGTTATCCCGCACCAGCGCGCAGTTGCCTGCCACCGCGCTGGCAACTACGGGCAGCCCTGCAGCCATTGCCTCAAGCACCGATCCTGACATGCCCTCATGCAGCGAGGTGTTTAAAAAAACATCCGCTGCTGCCATCAATTCCCGCACCGCTGCAGGGGCGATCTCACCCAGATAGCGAAAACGCTGCAATCTGCTGCCCAGACTGAAAACCCGTTCAGCCTCGCTCCGGTCGATAACCGGTCCGGCAAGAAGCAGCACGGCGCTCGCCATGTTCTTTTCCACCTCAGCAAAGGCTTCAAGCGCGACGGCAATATTTTTCACCGGCCTGATGCCGGCAACCATTAAGAATAGCACCGTCTCAGGGCTTATCCCGTAGTGTTGCCTGACACGCTGCACATCGCTAACAATCACCGCAGGAGTAACCCCCTGGGCAATAATATGGATTTTCCCGGCCACAGCCGGCAGGCACTTGCGCACGGTTTGCAGCGCATCCTCATGAAAGACCACCAGGGCATCAGCCCGTCCGAGAGACTCGAGCACCGGAACAGGGGGCGCGCCAGAGCCGCACCAGACATTATAATCAGTACCGGTGAGGGTAATTACCCAGGGCACTTTTTTACCCTGAAGAAACTCTTGTACCCATTGATACGGTCGTTCCGCATTAATACTGTGCAGCAGATGCGGGGCAAATCTGGCAGCCGGGGCTGCTGCATCGGTCCTGCAATCGTAGAGCGCCACTTCGTACCCCCCTTTTTTATGCAAACCAGCCTGCAGCCGTTCTGCGAGGATACTGTTGCCGCAGGGAAACGGCAGGGTAAAGGGACTGACCAGTGCAATCCGTGTCATGGTCATAGCTCGCTATAAGAAATGAGTTGAATGTTCCGGCGCCGCACTTCCCTGAGAACGTCATCGCAGGTCAGGGCTTCCAGTTCCTGCTCTCGCTCCACCGATGAAAAAGAATTTTGGAGAAGACGTTGGTACCCGGGGTGACACATAAGCTCTGTGGTCCCTTCGGGCAGGTTCATGAGGAACGCTTTGAGTGACGCAGCCTGTGCGACTGCGGGGAACTGAATGCCTGCGAAATGATCGGTAAAGCGCAGGCCGCAACCTTTAAACAGCGGTCGGGCACGGCGTGACAAAAGCCCTATAAAATATTTCTTTAATGCCTTAGCCTGTAGCCACTGTTTCCAGCGGGAAAATGTTTCCTGCGGCAGGCGAATCTTTGAGATGCCGCAGTGCTGCGCCAGTGAACCCGCCACCTGCGCAATGCCGGGGAATATGTGGATGTGGTTGTTTCCATCAATATGGTCGGGAGTAATGCCGGCGGCCGTTAAATGCTCTATCTGGGCGGCGAATTCTTCTTCCACTTCCCGCAGGTCAAATTTTCCAAGAAGGGCTTTGCGCCAGGCTGTCTGCCGGGGATAAAAATAGCCGTATTCATTTACCAGCGTTTTGAGCCTTGCTGCTAACGGCTTACCCTGGGTAAGGTTCAGATGAATGCCAATCCGTCTGCCGAGAATATTTTTAAGCTCGGTCACGGTATCATCCCACGGCATACTGGCGATAACCGAGACACTGGTGACCATGCCGTCCCGTGCCGCCTGAAGGATGCCGCGATTTCTCTCGCTGTCAGTATTATAGTCATCAGCGTTGACGATGAGGTAATGTGAAGACATATAGGGGAAACTTTTTCAAATCAATGTGATGGGTGAGCTCTTTTAGCAACCCGATAACAATGTCCCTGCGTTCATAATTATAATATTGCCTGACATAAAAAACAATGGTGCCCATTCCCCATCATTTGATTACAGCCATAGGAAGCAAGCGTTAACGGAGCGTAACGGGGTAACTGAGTTTATTTTCATACTGTTCCCCTCTCGTTGGTTGTCCCGCGGCTGATACTATTATCTGGTGTTGAGCCCGTGATTGAAAAACGGGATATAGTGCTGTGCCTGTATTCCCCAGTGCCATGACTCCTCAATAATGGCGCGCGCCCGTTTCCCCATAGAAAGCCTTAATTCCCTATTATCGCGCAGCTTAATTATAGCTTCACGAAGAGCTTCGATATCGCGCTCAACTAAAAAACCATTTTCGCCTTCCCGTATCAGCTCCGGGGCAAGGCCGACCCGCGTGGAGATGAGCGGAATGCCGCAGGCCGCAGCTTCAAGCAGCGGATGGGGGCCGCCTTCCGTGCGGCTGGCGCAAATCTGTGCATCAAGCCCCTGATAGAATGCAGCCATCTCACCTTGCGTGCGCCATTTCTCCTCCCGTGCAGCAAGCCTCAGGCTGACGCCTTTGAGCCCTTTAATTGCCGGCATAATATAATCTTCAACCCCGCGCTTGCCCGGATGGTTGGTGAGCGAGCCTGCCCAGCCGAGGATTAACTCCCCTTCCGGCGATGTGTATGGCCCCCCTGCCTTCGGCTTAAATCTATGTATGTCCACCCCGTGCGGCGTGTAGAAAACTGCCGGATGCAGTGGCTTAAAAATATTGCATAAAATCCCTGAAGGAACATTCAGGGCGGAAAATTTTCTCAGATGAGAGAGAAACGCTGCCGACGGTGGCATGCCCTTCCCTCCTCCATCCCACTTGAAGTGGCAGCGCACTCCCGTCACCGCCCGTTCAGGAATTGCCACCTCAATGCCCGCATCCTGGAACTGGGTCTCATAGGTGATATAGAGAAGGTCAAACTTCCCCTCGCGGATTTTTTCTACAGCATTTTCGTTAAATGCCTTCTCAAAATCATAGCGGTCGCTGAGGCAAGCCATCACGTTATCCGCCGTGCGCTCAAGCGCCCAGCCGGGAACGTCAACAATGACTATGATTTTCGGTTTCATACTTTGCCAGAGCCGGGGATTTTATTACATCAGGGATAATTATAAGCCATATCATTTTTATTTTCAAAGCATGATTATTATATTATAAGAACAGCTATACTA
Organism: Pseudomonadota bacterium; assembly: GCA_026388865.1. Classification (GTDB taxonomy): domain Bacteria; phylum Desulfobacterota; class WTBG01; order CAIYCZ01; family CAIYCZ01; genus JAPLIX01. Next base: position 14,673 of record JAPLIX010000478.1, read on the forward strand.
TTCATTCAGGGAAAGCCATGGCACACAGTCGTTTTAAAAATGATCTTTTTAAAGAATTGACCTGGAGAGACCTTGAAAAGTGGGCAGGCAGCACTATTGTTTCCCGGGGCAAGAGCTACCAGAGAGGCAAGAGAGTAAAAGATCTGTCTCAAACAAAAACTGGCGGCATCGTTGCGTGGGTGGCAGGGACTCAAAAATATGCCACGCAAGTTACATTTAAATCCGGGGGGCTTGTTTCAGACTGCACCTGTCCTTACGGGGCAACCTGTAAACATGCTGTTGCAGTAGTGCTTGAATATCTCGACCGCCTGAAAAATAATAGCACTGTTCCGACAGCCGCAACCCAAGACCGGCGGTTGGAATTGCTTGACAGCGGAGCAGAATATGACACGCAGGATGAAGACGATGAGGAAGATGTAGACCGATTCAGCCCAATGGCACAGGAAATATCCGTTTCACGTAATTCGTCTTCCTTCCTGAAAAAGCAGACCAATGAGCAGCTCATGGCGCTCATAGAAGATTTGGCCGGGCGCCATCCCGCAGTTCGTAAAGACCTGCATGATCGGCAAAACCTTTCAGAGGGAAACATTAAAAAACTGGTGCGTTCCATTCAAAAAGAGATTCGCGAACTGAGCTCTGAGCCCGGCTGGACAAATCACTGGAAGAATGAGGGGTATATTCCGGATTACTCGCAGGTCAAGGATCGCTTGAAAGCACTTCTGGCCCGAGGGTATGCAGATGAAGTAATCGAACTGGGAAGGGAACTATTGAAGCAGGGCACGCAACAGATAGAAATGAGCAATGATGAAGGTGAAACAGCCGGTGAAATTGCTTCCTGCGTGGATATAATTTTTCAGGCACTGCCCCAATCGTCTCTGCCAACCGTTGAAAAGATGCTCTGGGCAGTGGAAACAGAATTGAATGATCAGTATGAGCTGTGCTCCGGGGCAGAATTTTTCTGGAAGCAAAAACATTCTGCTGCTGACTGGAACGCACTGGCAGAGAAACTTGCCGGGCGCCTGAATCAGTTTGCGCCGGCCCGTGAAAAGGATAGTTTTTTACGGCACTACGCTCGCGACCGGTTAAGCGATTGGGTCATACATGCCCTGGAGAAAGCAGGCCGGCATAAAGAAATTATCCCACTGTGTGAGCAGGAAGCAGAAAAGACCGGTAATTATCGGCGACTGGTCGATTATCTCCTTAAGGCAGGGCGGATAAAAGAGGCTGAACAATGGATATATAAAGGCATCAAAGCAACCCTGAAGCAGGCCCCTGGTATCGCGGCTGGCCTGCGTAATACTCTTCGGGAGACACGGGAAAAAGAAGGTGATTGGCTTTTTGTTGCCTCCTTCTGGGCTGAAGATTTTTTTCAGCATCCGTCTTGTGAAACTTTTCAGAAGTTGCAGAAGGCTGCTCAAAAAGCAAAAGTCTTGCCGGAAGTCAGGGCTGCTGCTCTCCAATACCTCGAAACAGGCAAGCTTCCTCTGAAGGCTTCTTCATGGCCGTTGCCAGAAACTGGTACTACAGAAAGGAGCGATCGCGGGAATATAAAATTTCCCATGACTGAGCCGCTTATAGATATCGCCATCGCTGAAAAACGGACTGATGACGTAATCCACTGGTATGATCTGAAAAGCACATCAAAAGAAACTGGCTGGTGGGGGAATGACTCTCGGGATGACAGAATTGCCGATGCAATAGCTGCCAGCTATCCTGACCGGGCGGCAGCTATCTGGAAAAAGCTTGCCGAAAGGCAGATAGCTGTCACTCAGCCAAAGGCTTACGAGTTGGCGGCAGGTTATCTGCGTAAAGTCAATCGCCTGCTCGTAAAGCTGGGCCGAGAGAAAGACTGGCAGAGCTATGCGACAGAGCTCAGAATAGTAAATGCCAAAAAGAAGCGGTTTATACAAACGCTTGATAGTCTGACCGGCCGTCCTATAGTGAACGGTTGAACCGATTGCTTAAATGCATGCCAACACTAAAACAGGGCGCGACAGGCCCTGAAGTAAAAAAGCTACAGAAGATATTAAAAGCGCTTGGGTTTAATCCGGGACGGATTGACGGAGCATACGGTCCGGCAACAAAGGCAGCGGTCAGAGAGTTTCAGCGCAACAGCGGGCTTTCGGCTGACGGAGTTGCGGGGCGGCAGACCCTTGCCGCTTTAGGTCTTGCAACAAGTACGGATACCGCTTCCGTAATTCACCGGGTGACCGTTGGTGCTGTCAGCACCATGTTTCCGTTCACCCCTTCCGTCAATATTGCAACAAACCTCCCGTCAGTAATCTCCGCCCTGGAAAAAGAGGGACTGACTGATACGGATATGGTGCTGGTCGCCTTGGCCACGATTCGGGCTGAAACTGAAAGCTTTGAGCCAATAAGTGAGCTCATCTCTCGATTCAACACGTCACCGGGCGGCCGCCCCTTTGATCTCTACGATTACCGGCGAGACCTCGGAAATCAGGGCCCGCCTGACGGAGAGCGCTACCGGGGGAGAGGCTTTGTGCAGCTGACCGGCAGAAGTAATTATCAGTACTATGGGGAATCTCTGGGGCTTGGCACCCGGCTTATCGAAGACCCGCAGCGCGCCAATGACGCTGACACTGCAGCCGCGGTCCTTGCCTGTTTTATAAAGCACCATGAGGAACGGCTGCGGGACGCGCTGGCCCGCGATGACTTAGCCGCTGCCCGAAAGCAGGTCAATGGCGGGACCCAGGGCCTGGAGAGGTTTACTGAGGCATTCAGAATTGGAGAGAAGCTTATTATATAATAGTTTCAGGGACGCTGATGAACGCAGATTGTCGGGATTTGCAAAGTAAAGTTCATTTGAATCAGCGTTTTTCTGCGTAAATCAGCGTCCTCGATCAAAGGATACAGCAATGGAAGAAATAAAATACCAGCCCATCGGTACCATCCACTCCCCGTTTAAAGAAATTGCCGGCATGCCCATACAGCCGGCAGGAGCAAAGGGCGTGACCGGCACCATTGATATTGATCCTGCCTATGCTGAGGGGCTCAAAGACCTTGAAGGATTTTCCCATATAATCCTGGTCTATCATTTTCACCTGTCCAAAGATTTTAAGCTGCAGGTCAAACCATATCTGGATGAGGTGTCCCATGGGGTATTTTCCACCAGAGCGCCAGTGCGTCCGAATCCCATAGGTATCTCTATAGTAAAACTTATACGCATTGAAGGCTGCACCCTGCACATTGAAGAACCGGATATGCTGGACGGCACGCCGCTGCTGGATATAAAACCCTATGTCCCGGCATTTGATGTCAGAAGCGCAGATAGAACCGGCTGGCTCTCGGGCAAAGCAGAAGAAGCCCGCGGCAAAAAAGCCGATGAAAGATTCAAATAATGATTGTCTTGA
>JAPLIX010000344.1 GCA_026388865.1 Pseudomonadota bacterium
GAATATTCTATTCGTATAGGTCGTGCCATATTTCATGCCTAACAAAACAGACGGATTATGTCAATAGTTGATAGTTGAGGTTTGACCCCGTTTGCTTTACAGATGAAAGTGATTGTTCATCAATACATAGGCGTGTAGTTGGACATTATAAAGTGCCATACTTGACGCCAGTATCTCAAAGAATTTCTGCCGGTCGGCATCTCCCTTAAAGATCTCCCGCCGCTCGTGGGGTCACCCCTATTCTCCCCACCGCAGGGGTTAGTCTGTTCTCCCAACGTCAGTTAAATACCAATTATTGTTCTTATAAATCCAATAATCAGAATGTTTCCCTTCTATTTGTTCATCATGTTCCTTTATTTTGATAGACATCTTTACCGTAGCCTTATCTCCATTAAATTTAATGAAAAGAATTTTATAATCAATCAGTCTAAAAGAATATTTTTTGCGTTCTTCAACAAAATCTTTTTGATTGCCAGCAATTTCTGGGACCCAAAATTTCCAACACTCATTATAGTTTTGATCTCGCCAATTATTATAAAATTTTTCTATTCTATTTCTTAAATATTTATCTGAATCGTTTGCCATACAATTCATACTGGCCAATACAATCAAAGCTAAAATGCCAATTATTGGTATAACCTTAATACAATTATATCCCCATATATTAGTTATTTTGTACAACATATTTGATTCCCACATTTTTTGAGAAAATTTTTAAGGTTAATCATTGTATCGTATTTCATGAGATTAGTCTTTCCTGGGTCCTTTGTCGGATCATCTGGACTAGTTGTCCAATGGCCTGTGATAGGTTCATAACCAGCATGACTATATGAATCTTGAAGTACGTGTAAATAACTCCCAAAATCATCCAAATTGCATGACTTAAAAGATTTATCCCTCAACTCATCCAAACGTTGTGGTGACGGAAAGTGCCATAAGCGCCTATTTTGTATACTTTTATAGGGACTAGTTTGTGGGTTATCATCTACGCCTTGATTTGCCGCTGCTATTTGATTTCCTGCACAAGCCGGGAAACCTGCATTAAGCACTAACTCTTTTGTAAGGTTATAATGTATGTCTCTACCATATAATCCCTCAGGATCAAAATCATTCAATGGTGAATTGGTAGCATAAATATGTAAGTTGACACCTGCATATTGCCCTAATGGATCTGCACTGACATACCTCCCCGTTCTCGGATCATAGTACCGGTGCCAGTTATAGTGCAACCCGCTCTCCTCATCAAAGTACTGCCCCGGAAAGCGGAAGTTGTTGGTGACGGTGGAGGAAGGGTCAGCCTGCGCTTTGCCGAACGGGTCATAGGCTGCCTTCCACACAACGTTCCCTTCAGCATCGGTCATGGCCAACGGTGTCCCCAGGTGATCGTTGTGGTAAAAGAAAGTATTATTGCTGCCGTCAATCATGCCAATTCTGTTCAAACCTGCATAGACATAGCCTGCAATCAGGCTCCCATTCGCCGCAGTTTCCGCAATAAGATTTCCCTCCAGGTCATAGTGATATATCGTTGTCTTCCCCGCTGCCACTTTCTTCACCCGCTGTCCTTTGGCATTATATAGATATTCACCCCGCACTGACCCGTTCTGAACTGTTATAAGCTGATTATTGGCATTAAAGGAATAGCTATATAGGCCGTCAGCGGTGATATTGCCGTTTGCATCATGGGTGTAGGGGATGACGCCCCTCCCGTTATCAATTGATGCGATCAGGTCTTTCCCTGCTGCATAAGAATACCGGTCCGTTCCCGTATAAATCACCGGCCGGGGCAGCGTATCAAGCTGGGTGATGGAGCGTATATTGCCGTTGAAATCATGGCTGTAGGTCCTGTTGACAACAGCGCCTGCCTGAATGCCCTTAATCTGATATTTGTTATCACGGCTCACGGTTGTCTGAATATTCCCGGCAGGAAAGTTCATTGTCTTAAATTCACCGAACGGTTCATAACTGAATCCGGCAGCTATTGTTTCTCCATTCAGCGCCACGCTCGCGATATTTCCAATCGCGTCACGCTGGTAAGCTACCACGGCACCCTGAGGATAGGTAATTTTCGTCAGCGCATTGTTCCTGTTATACTCATAGCGGGTTACATGGGTCGTGCTGCCGATGGTTGCGCGCTGTTCAATAACATTCCCCCGCTCATCATAGTCATACCGTGTGGTCCCGGAAGCATCAGTCACCGTGGTCATTCTGCCCGCGCCATTTTGCACATCAGCTTCATCATAGCTGTATATAACGTCCGTCTCTTCGGTAAAATCAATTTTTATCAATCTGTCCAGCGCGTCATATTCATAGCTGACAGTGACGCCCTTTGCATCGGTTTTAGTCTTCACATTGCCCGCTTCATCATAGGTATACTCTGTGCTGCCCGTATCAGGAGAACTGATTGCCGTCACTCTCCCGAAATCATCGTAAGTATAGCGGGTAACTTTTCCTTCCGCGTCCTTCACCATGGTAAGATTATCATGGGCATCATAGTCGTATTCAGTACGTGCTTCCTGCGGCGCCCCCTCAGCCTGAACAACAGTCTTTAACCGGTTGAGCTCATCATACAGGTAGGAGGTGCTTATATTATCAGGCACAGTCATCATCAGGCTGCGGTTGCCGTTAGCGTCATAGGAAATGGCGCTGTAAGAATTATCCGGGTTCTTTATTTTATTCACACGGTTAAACTGGTCATATTCAAAATCAAGGTATTTCTTTAATGCGCCCTGCGGATCGCGGATCTCTTCCCGCGTTTTATTCCCGGCGTCATCATAGGAATAGGACATATAATTTCCCAGATTATCGGTAATTTTTATCAGGCGGTTCGCGTTGTCATACGCATAATCTACCTTGTTCCCCTCCGGCATTGTTACGGAAGAAATGTTGCCGTTGGCATCATAGACATAGGTGGTGACGCGGGAGCCAATGGTGACTGTTTTGATCCGGTTTACAAAGTCATAGGTGTAGCTGGTGACAACGCCATTCAAGTCAGTAACTGAGCCCACGTTGTGGTTCGCATCGTATCCCGCATAGGTAACCGTCCCGGAAGCAGTCGCCGTGGAGGTGAGGTAGCCTTTGACCTGATCATAGGTATTAACCGTAACGTCGCTCACATCAGTCCGCGGGCCGTCGGTCTGAGTAAGCTGCCCGTGATCATTATACTGATGTGTCGTGATATGGGTCTTCAGTTGTCCACGGGAATATCCCTGCACGCTCTCAGACAGCAGATTGCCCGCAGCGTCATACTCATAGGTGGTCACTTTGCGCCGGGCCGGATTGTCAGCGCCGGGCTCGCTCCTGGTCAGAATTTTATTAAAGACCGGGTGATAGGTATAGGTGACGGTTCGCTCAAGCGGGGTATTCTTTGCCTCGGTTCTCGTGAGCATGTTTCCCCGCTCGTCATAGGTCATCCCGGTGATCACGCCGTTTGCGTCAATGCTGCGACTGATATTCCACTTCTCATTAAAATCATACTGCTTTGCAGAAGCAGCGCAGGACGAACATCCGTTACCGGTCTTCCCGGTCTTTTCAACATGCCAGCTTTCACCGTTGAATTCATTTCCCTGCGCGATGGTTAGCGTCTCCCTGCCGCCGCGGGAGTCGGTAGTGACCACCATGCTCTCGTCATTTATAGCTTCATCTATCGCCACATTGTCTATATAGATGTCGCTCACGCTGGCCGTCGCCTGCACGAGTACCGTATCCAGAAGCCCGGCAGCACGCTTAAAAAGATATTTGCCGGCGTATTCGCAGTCCAGCCTGATTTCAAAATATTGATACCCGTGCTCCAGCTTTGTGTCTGCTTCGATCTCGACCCGGTGCCACGTGCCGGTCGCCACATTGCTGCGGATAAACTCCCGCAGCACTTCCCCGCCATTTACTAATTCTGAATAGAGATTGCGCTCCTTGGTAAAGTTAAGCGTTACGCCATAGTCTTCACTTCCCCTGGTGCTGTCAAAAATCTTAACCCTAAAATCCTGGTTGGTCGCCGAGGCAACCCACAGGTCAAAGGAAAACTTCAGCGCTGCCACGCCGCCTGAAGCGCTGGCAAACGCCATGCTCCCCGGATGCAGCCTGACCGCGCTGTTGCCGCTGTGACTGGGGTCAGGATCATCCGCCCGCTCAACAGCTCCGGTCACAGCCGACCACTGGGGGCTGATTCCGTTTTGAAAATCATCGGCAAAGAGCTCTTGCGACGGCGTGTAGTCAATCTCCACGCTCCCGGTATCACCGGCGCCGCCTTTACTGATAATGCGGCCCTGCCGGTCATATTCATAACTGGCCAGGGTATTATTATTGCTGTCAATCACCCGGGTAAGATTGTGCGGCTCTTCCGGATCGCTGTAGGCAAACTGTTTTCTGCTGCCATCCGGATAGGTGATAGCTGACAGGTTATAATTCTCATAGACAAAGCCGTACTGGTTGCCGTTGGGGTCAGTGACGGTTTTTATATGACTGGCCTCATAGTTAAACTGCAGTTCCCGGCCATGGCCATCAGCAACTTTTTGCAGCAGCCCGTCTGCCGTATAGGTCATAGTCAGCGTGTTATTTGCAAGGTCCGCTATGCTTTCAAGTCTGCCGCTGGTATTGTATGTGTAGCGGCTGCCGTCTTTTAACACGGAGATAAAAGTCGTACCCTGTTTCTGTAGCCTGCTCCGGTCGTAGGGCGCTGATTCATAGGTGCCATCCCCGCGTGAACGGTACACCCAGCCGAACCCGGTTTCACCCTGTATGGTCACCGTGCCTGTCGCCGGGTTTTCATGGAGGGTGAGCATATAAGTGTGCGACCAGCCCTTCCCCATTCCCCGGTCAAGCTTTAAATTATTATTATAATGAATTTCAAGCTGCGGTGCCGGGCTGTGTGGCAATAAATTCAGCAGGGTGAGCATAAAGTTGCCCCCGTCTCCGCCTCCGCTCCCGGGGCCACCGCCGCCAGGGCCGCCACCAATACAGCACACGTCTCCCTTGGGGCAGTCAGGCGGCGGAAACCCGCCGCCGCCGGGCGCGCATTCATTATAATATTCATCCTCACATTCGATGCGCGTACCGTGATGCTTTTCCTGGCATTCTGCCATGGTGTCGTAGGCGCACATATCTATCGGAAAACAGGTAGGCTGGCAGACGCATGAATCACCCTCACAGTCATACTGGCGTTCAAAAGCAGCATAATTAATAAACGGATATCCATAGAGCTCGCCGACCCAGGGTTCACACCACTGCTCTGCATATACCGGCGCATACGGTGCCCGGTCGCAGCCCTGGCCGGCACAGTTCCTGGGGAAATCAACCAGGTAAGGACAATCCCCGGCTGCTCTGGAGGAGAAGCCAAAGACAGATAATAATAGTATGAGCGCTGCTGCTGTTCTGCTGACTGTTCGCACCATTTCTATGCCGTTAATCGCAGTTAGTGGTAAGCGCCTTTCTGAACACACCGGTGCCGCCCATGGCTTTAAGGGCAATATTTACCGTTGAAACCGGGCCATAGCGATTGGTTGTGCCGCCGCTCTCAACCTCCTCCAACTGGTAATACCATGCACTTCCCGCCCGCGGGGGAACATCAGTGTAGGAATATGCTGCACCGGCAGTTGCGCTGCCGCGTGCCTGGATGAGGGATGTATTAATTTTCAGGTAATCCCGTTCTTTTGCTGATTTACGGTAGAGGTTAAACCCTGCGGCATGAACCTCAGTCTCCGTCTCCCACTGCACGACAATTCCCTGGCGTGTTGCTGCTGCACTGAAAGAGGAAATCCTGATCGCGGTAGGAGGGGTTTGGCCAACGCTCTCAACCGTGAGGCGATTTCCTGCCCGGTCATAAGTATATGCTATAGATGAGCCGTCCGGGTAATGGGCGCCGGTGAGTCTGCCTAATGCATCATAGCGGTAGATTACCGCTGTATCAGGGGGCTCCTGATTGCCTGCAATAAAGAATCCGACCCGCACCATATCGGTATAGACCGTGCCGGCTTTGTGCACCTCAAGTTTCACAGTTCCCGAAGGCTGATCAATGCCGGCCGTGTCCCATGCCGCAAGCTCTGCGTTGAGCCGTGAGCTGTATACCGGCCCGCTGATTGATAACCACGAGGCGGGATTTTCGCCGCTGCCGAATTTTATTTCGTAGTATTCCCCTGCTCCCGGCTGGGCAGTGCCGGATATAACGATTCTCGTGACGGGATTGAAGATAGTTCCTGCGGCAGGCTGCGTAATGCGCGCGACCGTCTGATTCCCCACAGTGAGGATGCCGCGGGCCGGTGCCGCGACTCCTGAACTGTTTTCTGCTTCAATCCGGTAAAAACAGGTACCGCTCACTACGCCCCCGCTGCTGCCCACGCCGTTCCAGGTGACAGCATCACCCGCACTGCTGCCGGTGGTCGACCAGACGGTCTCAAGCTGCTGGTTTACAATGCTCAGCTTCCAGGCAGCTGATTGGGAAAGCGTGAAGGTGATGGTGGTGTGCCCGGTCAGCGGCTCAAACTGCTTCGGGCTCGCGCTGGCAGAAGTGACCCTGAGCGGCTCGGTGAACGCATCTTCCAGCCACGGCTCATAGCGCACGGCACTGGAAACCGCCGCTGATGAGCAGAAATCATCACCCGGCCCATTTTGAGTTCCCCAGAAATTAAGCTCCGCGTTAACAGCGGCCTTCCGGGTCTCATCAATAATGTCATACAATGAATTGGCGTAGAAGTTGTTGTGATGCAGCGTGACGGTCCCCGCAGTGCTGCAATAGAAGCGGATGCCGTCGCTGTTACTGTAGCGGACAGTGCTATGCAGTATGGTGGAAGATGCCGGCAGGCATTCGTAGAAGAACAGCGCTCCATCAAACAGATTGTTTGTGTACTGCGTCTTGTGCGCGCCCGCATATTCAATGGTGCAGTAGTTGAGACGGCTGCCCGAACCGCTGGCGCTCCAGTCAAACCTGATGCCCGGCCAGTACAGGCCGGCGGCAATGGAGGAAAAGACTATGGGCTTTTCTTGTGTGCCCTGGGCATTCAGGATGCCATAGCCGGCGCTGTAAACTGAAGAACCGCTGCCTAAACGCAGCCCGATGCCGGAGTCAAATTTAATGATGGTGCCCGGTTCAATGGTGAGCGTCAGGGTCTTTCCGGCACCATCAGGTATCGTTATATCCTTCTCCCGTATAATGTACGGAATGCCAAAATTGTGCCAGGTCTTGTTTTCAAAGATGGTCCGCCCGATTACTTCTATTGCCTGCTGGCCATTGCCGCTAAAGGTATTATTCTGATCAATGCGCATGATGGCAGGGATGCGCAACGGAAATGACCCGTTTCCTGATACCGTGTTCCCGGCCCTGATATCAGGATTACACTGGGCACTGCTGCAATAGATTCCATAGGTGCCATTATTGGTTATCTCATTGCCCGCAAGGAGGGGAAAGGATGCCCCGGACCCTGCGGCTGCCTGCACGTTAATACCGCTATCCTGATTGCCGGTGATCTGACAACTGGTTACGGAACCATAACAGTTGGTGTTCGCATCGATGGTGTTCAGATGGATGCCGTCATGCAGGCTGTTGCGGATGGTGCAATGCTCAAGCTGCGCGTCCGAGCATGACAGGGACACGGTGCCCTTCATCTGATAGCCGTCTTCTTCTCCGCCATATTCAATGATGCAGTGGCGCAGGCTGCTCACCGTGCCGCACTGCTCCCGGGGATTCCACATGAACGAGACCCCCTTCCAGTATTTGCCTGCAGCATTGGTGGTAAAGATGATCGGACAGTCCGCGCTTCCCCGCGCAATCAGTATGCCGTAGCTTTTTGCATACACTGAACCGCTGCCAAAACGCATGCGCTTGCCTGCGTTAATTTTAATTTCAACCAGTGCTTCGCCGCCGCCGGGTCGCGCATTTGTGATGGTGAGAGTGGCACAGTTGGTGAAAATAACATCCGAGGTGGCTATGTAGGGGCTGCCGTCAGGCGTCCAGGTTTGATTGGAGGTGTAGGTTCCTCCCACGTAGGTCGGGCCCGCTGCAGATGCTATCGAGGAAAACAGCAGCAGGAAACAGATTAGTAACTTCTGAAAAAATATAGAAACCCTGAATGCTTTATGCATGCAGCGCACCTGTAAGAAGGAGTGCAATATTTTTGCAGATCCTGTTCAGTAGAAGGATGCCCTATCCAGGCGGCTGCAAAAAAAGAAATCCCTGCCCGCTATCTCGCCATGATGCTTTCTATCTGTATATCCCGTGAGAGCGTTACAATGTGGGTCCAGTTTTTATTATATTTTTTCCCCAGCTCACGCGGGTCTTCGATCTTTCCGTCAAGCTCGAAGTTTGAAAATACATCTCCGTCCCGCGTCACAAACACCAGGTGCCCCTGTTTGTAGGTGCCCTTGAACTCAAGGATGTCATAGATGGTTCCGGGCATGAGCGCCGCGCACAGCCACGCGCTGTCATCGCAGTCCCCGTACATTTTCACGCACGTCGCCCACGGCTGGGTAATGGTATCGAGTTTGCCCCCCGCCGGGTCCTGCTTATAGGAAAACATGTTCAATGCCTGGCCAAGCGCTCTGGGCCCCGCTTCAGCCGCCAGTTTGAGCTGGTTGAGCTTTGATTCTCCCATGGCCTTTTGCCCTCCGTAGAGCTGCTCGTCAATGCCCACCTTGGCAAGAGACGCGCTCCGCCACAAGCTCATGAGCACCCTGATCTGCGGCTCATAGGTTGCCTCCACAACTTCCGGAGGGATGCCGGGCTTTGCGGTGCGGTGCTTTTTATGCCCGGCGACACCACCGCAGCCGAACATTATAAATACAAGGATTACCGTAAGCGTTTTCGCGCGCATCTGCCCCGTCTCCTTATCTTTCAACCACAATGACTATGCATATTCAGCTGCTTGTTTAAAAATTAAGCATTTATATTTTATATGGTTATTTGACAAAGCTTTACCTATCATGCGCTTTTAACATAAGTCAATAAATTATTCCTCTCAGAAGAAAATTTATCCTGCTTATTGGCCTAAATTTATTTTAATTACATTTAAATATTTTAATTGACATGCAATATTAGGATATATAGAATTTTTACATGCGGTTACATACTGAATCATACTGTAGCCTGGTTGAGAACATTAAACAGTCTTACAGATAGGGGATTGATCAGCGATGGCCTATGGATAAAACTTAATGGCTGACTTTGTTATAAAAGCGTACCCCCTATAAAAACTTAAAAGATAATCTGTATGTATAATCTTCAAAATTTACAAACTTGAGAAGTTGATTTTTTATGAAATGAGCATCTGCATAACATCTGAATTTTAGCTTCTTTCGTGTTTAAGTTGAAACAGGGGTAAAGGGTATAGGAAAAAGGTAAAGAAAAGCACATCGGGATATATGTACTTTGGTATAGTTTATGTGCGAAGAAAAACCATAGCCAAAGGACAACCGATGTGCCTTGA
>JAPLIX010000431.1 GCA_026388865.1 Pseudomonadota bacterium
CCTGAAAGAAAATTTTAAAGCTAAAATTGAGGTAACTGAAAAAAAAGACGGAGATAAATTTGCGGGAATAGGTGCTGCAATTGCTTCGGCTTTTATCAATCCCCTGGTTGATGCTTTTGTTACGCCTGAAACGATAAGCATGATGATGAAGGGAAACCTGCCGGCACTCATAAAAAAAGAGCGTCGCGGGGAAAAGAAATCAGAACATGCCGGCGATAAACAGTCTAGCCGTTCTGCTGCCCGCCCCGAAACCCTGATGTATTACGAGAGTCTGAATAGATTTGTTGTTGAGGTTAAAAAGAAGGGTTCCGGAGAAGAGCCCATTGCCCTGGTATTTAAGCGGAGTCGGCTTATTCACTGGAAGCTGTGTGCCATAAAGCTTCCCTTATCGCTAAATCTCTTCAAAAATCTCAACGGCTCTCTTCATCCTTTAGCGCAATCATTTTCCATCGGCACGCTGACCTCGCACGCACTCTATCCAACCCTCTCCGCATGTTTTGACAATCCCTCCTGCGCGGACCTTCTCATCGTCGGGCACCGGGGCACAGAGTCCTTTGCGCCGGAGAATACCCTGGCGGCTTTTGAGCGCGCCATTGAGCTTGGAGCAGATGTCATAGAGCTTGATGTGCGCGATACCGCGGACGGTTTTCTGGTCGTCATCCATGATGGAACAGTCGACCGGACCACGGACGGCCACGGGAGGGTTGATGAAATGACTCTGGCAGAGATCGAGGCGCTCAGCATCCGTTCTCATTACCCGTGCATCCCGCCGCAAAAAGTCCCGACGTTTAAGGAGGCGCTGGCCTTTCTTAAAAACCGCATCCCTATAGATGTGGATGTGAAGACCGACCAGCTGGAAAAAATTGCCGCGGAAGTGGAAGAGCAGGATATGCTTGACCAGGCGTATATGCTTACCAAGAGCATGGACAGCGGCTATCGGTTCCGTGCCGCCAGCCCGGACATAAAGCTGCAGGCCCGCGCTCACAGCTCAGATGAGGTGTACCGCTATCTTGATGAGCTCCATCCCATGGCTGTGCAGGTTGATTTGTCCTTTCTGACTCCTGAGATTGTTGCGGCGATCAACGCTGCAGGAGCACGGGTGTACCTGGACGCTTCCGGGTCTCTTGATTCCTGGGGCAGGCTGGGATATGCAGTCCTTGACTGGCGCGGGGTTGATGTGATTGAAACGGACCGTCTTCCTGCGGCAGTTAGCTATGCGCGCAGAAAGAGAAAGTAATAAAAAGGCGATATTATTAAATTGTTATTACATAGTAAAAAGTATAAAGTACTATAATTAAAGGACCGGTTTCACATTTTCTCCGTAGTCTCATGATTCATCTGCCGCAGGTCTCATGATCCGCTGCTCAGCCGACACTGCTTGAACTAACGCCCAGGGGAAAGTGAGAGCAGCATGCAACCGCACTGCATAGAGAAAGGCTGATACGATGCCAACGGGCAAAAAATCTCACCCAAGAAAAATCTCATCCAAAAAAACTCCATCGCTGAAACAGCCCCGGCACAAAAAACTTATGATGAATCAGGAGCCAACGGTGCACCAGGTTGAGCGTGAAATGCAGAACGAAGAACTGCGGAGACTACAACAAGAGCTTGAGGAGAGCAAGAATGATTTAAGAGAGATCATGGATAACACGCAGTCAGGCATCATCCTGGTTGACCCCGAAACCCACATGATTGTCGACGCCAACGCCCATGCGCTAAATTTGATCGGCGCTCATAAGGGGCAGGTGATCAATAAGATATGTCATACATTCATCTGCCCTGCAGAAATCGGTAAATGTCCCATTACTGATCTTCAACAGGAAATCAACTTTTCAGAGCGAGTACTGATAAAAGCAAACGGTGAACGCATATTAATCCTGAAGAGCGTTAATCAAGCAATATTACGCGGACGCACACTTCTGCTTGAGAGCTTCATTGACATCACCGAGCGCAGGCAGGCTGATGAGGCGCTGCGGGAAAGCGAAGAGAAGTACCGCATCCTGGTGGAACGTGCTAGCGACGGCATCATTATAGTGCAGGATGCAATCGTCAGGTTTGCCAACCAGCGGATGGCGGAGCTTGACGGCAGTACTGTTGAGCAGATTGTCGGCACACCTTTCACCGACCACGTGCATCCCGATGAACTGCCGCGACTGATGGAGAATTACCGGCGGCGCATGGCCGGAGAGAAAATCCCCACTACCTACGAAACAGTTCTAAAGCACCGGGACGGCAGCCCCGCACCCGCTGAATTGAACGCCGGCGTTATCCTTTACAAGGAAAGACCTGCTGATCTTATTCTGGTCCGTGACATCACCGAGCGCAAGCAGGCAGAGACAGCACTGCGCGAAAGCGAGTCGAAGCTGCGGGGTATTATTGAAAAGTCCATTGACAGCATCTATTTAGTTAATGAACAGGGAATAGTTGTTGAATGGAACCAGGGTGCAGAAAAAATAAGCCTGCTTGCAAAGGAAAATGCCGTGGGCCGACCCATCTGGGAGGTCTTGTTTGACTTTTTGCCGGACGCGAAGAAAACGCCGGATGCACAGGAAAGATTGAAACAGGTAACTCTCGCAGCCTTACAGACCGGACAGTCCCCATGGCTCAATACATTGCATGAGCATCCCGTGCTGCGGCGCGACAAAACCGAGCGGATGATTCAGGAATATACGTTTCCTATACGAACTGACCGTGGTTTTATGTTAAGCACCATCTCCCGGGACATTACTGAAACGAGCCAGATGGAAGAACAACTCCGCCAGAGTCAGAAGATGGAATCAATCGGCACCCTGGCCGGCGGCATTGCCCATGACTTCAACAACATCCTTGCCGCCATTATGGGCAACACGGAGATGGCGCTGCAGATGTTCCCCGAATACTCAACCGCGCACAAGCATTTGGAGCAGGTTCTCAAATCCTCAGAGCGGGCCAGGAACCTGGTGAAACAGATACTTGCTTTCAGCCGCAAAGCAGAGGAAGACCGGGAGCCTCTGGAGATAAAAAGGGCAGTCACGGAAGCCATCAGAATGCTCAGGTCAACACTGCCGGCAACAATTGAGATACGGGAAAACATCACATCCGATGCGTGGATTATGGGCAGTGTGATACAGATGCATCAGGTGCTTCTTAATTTGTGCACCAACGCGTTCCATGCCATGCGCGAGAGGGGCGGGGTGCTGGGAATAGATTTATCTGACGTAAATATAGATGCCGGGAATATCAATGTATCTAACGATATGATGTCGGGTGACTATGTAAAGCTTTCAGTCATTGATAACGGCACGGGTATTGCCCCTGAAATTATGAACCGCATTTATGACCCGTTCTTCACCACCAAGGAAGTTGGCGAGGGTACCGGGATGGGGCTTTCAGTGGTATATGGAATTATAAAAAGCCACGGGGGAGACATAAGCATGGAAAGTGAGCCGGGTAAAGGAACAACTTTTCATATACTGCTGCCGAGAATTGAGAAGAAGGCTGCTGAGAAAGAACACGTGGAGCAAACGGTGCCACGGGGTACAGAGCAAATCCTTTTAGTAGATGACGAGGCAATAATTGTAGAGGTAGGGCAGAAGATGCTTGAGATGCTTGGCTACCGGGTCACGGGGGTAAAGGGCAGTATTGAGGCGCTGGAGATTTTTAAGAAGGGGCCGGATGCGTTTGACCTGGTTATTACCGATTATACCATGCCGAAAATGGACGGGTATGAGCTGGCGCAGAAGATGATGGCAGTAAGGCCTGGTATGCCCATTATTATGAATACCGGATATAATGAGACGATTTCACAGGAGAAGGCACTGGCAGCAGGCATCAGCGAGTTTTTGTTAAAGCCCCTGAACCTGAAAAAACTGGGGGAGGTGGTGCGCCGGGTGCTGGACAAGTAAATGCGGAATGAAAATTGGGTGAATGGGTAAATAGGTAAAGAGGCGAAAAGGAAAAAAGGTTATTAGCTACTTCACCAGTTTGCTGAGTTCTTTGAACGCGTCACCTTTTGCCACCCGCTGCAGCTCAAACAGCGCCATCTCAATGCCGGTTATCTGCGCGCCGGCCTGTTTCATTTTCTCCAGCCCCAGGCTTTTGTTCTCAACCGTCCGTGAACCGACACAGTCGGCAAGCACTTCAACTTCATAGCCCTGTTCCAGCAAATCAAGCGCGGTCTGGTAGACGCAGATGTGGGTTTCAATGCCGGCCAGCAGAAGCTGCGTGCGCTTAAGATCCACG
Organism: Pseudomonadota bacterium; assembly: GCA_026388865.1. GTDB lineage: Bacteria > Desulfobacterota > WTBG01 > CAIYCZ01 > CAIYCZ01 > JAPLIX01. The sequence continues at coordinate 4,222 of JAPLIX010000431.1, forward strand.
AGCTCCTCCATGCAGCGCTCATCGGCGCAGCAGCTGAAGCTGAACTTGCTCGCAGGCTGTATATCCGCAAGAAGGCTTTTAAGTTCAGGTAAAGTTCCGCCAAGACCAGCCGGGTTCTGCTCGGTGATCAGCAGGGGAATGCCGAGCACCCGGGCACCGCTGATAATCTTCTGCAGATTTTCCAGCAGCGCTTCATTGTTGTTAATCACACGGAAAA
>JAPLIX010000030.1:0-826 GCA_026388865.1 Pseudomonadota bacterium
ATTAAAAATAAAAATGTTCCAAACTTCTAAACAGCATTTTTCATCAGAGCTGTTTTAAATTTTTCACTTTGGTCATTTGTATTTGTTTCGAATTTCTGATTTCGCTATTCGGATTTGGTTCCGGCTTGTCCGGGTTAGGTGCTTTATAAATGCTCAGCAGTTACTGGAATGTGCCATACAGACGGGAAAAAACTATAGGGGTGAATGGAAGTGAAGTCAAGAGGATTTTAGATGCTCATTTTTGCTTTTGCCCTTACTCGGCAACAGCTGCTTCATGCTCCTTTATTTTTGGCGGTTTGCCCGTCACTTTTAAGAACATCTCCTCAAGACAGTTCTTGCTGAACCGCCACTGACCGCCTACCTTTATACCCGGTATTGCTCCTTCTCCAACCAGACGGTACAGGGTTCTTTCCTTAATCTGGAGATATCCTGCAGCCTGTCGTATGTCAAGTATTTCATCCATCATAATGCCTCTCTCCTCGCTAATAAATTTGCTATAACAAATAGCAATCATGGCATCAATTTGATTACGATGAGAATATCGGACATAAAAAAGGGAAACTTAACAAAATTTACAATAGTTATACTATCGGAGGTAGCAGGCTGCAAAATGATGGGGGCTTTTTTCTTCCAGCGGAGGGTGCTTCTCAAGGCAGGTGTCCGGTTTCATGATCGGACAGCGGCTCGAGAATATGCAGCCGGTGGGGGGGTGAAGGGGACTGGGGGGGTCTCCCGTTAGAATAATTCTCTGTTTGCTCACGGCAGGATCGGGTACCGGGGCGGCAGAGAGGAGCGCCTCAGTGTAGGGATGGTGTGGAGCATGGTA
>JAPLIX010000030.1:843-5700 GCA_026388865.1 Pseudomonadota bacterium
CATGGTACAGTTCTTCACTGGGGGCGGTCTCAACAATTTTCCCCAGATACATAACCATTACGTTATGACTGATATAGCGCACCACGCGCAGGTCATGGGATATGAAGAGAAAGGTAAGATTCATCCGGTTCTGTAAATCCTGCAGCAGGTTGATAATCTGGGCCTGGATGGATACGTCCAGTGCGGAAACCGGTTCATCAGCAATAATGACCTGCGGATTGAGACTTAAGGCGCGGGCTATGCCGATGCGCTGTCGCTGTCCGCTGCTGAACTCATGGGGATAGCGATTAAGCTGGTCCTGTTGCAGTCCAACCAGGTCCATGAGCTCCTGTACCCGTTCCGGTATCCGGCTTTCAGGAAGCAGATGGTGAATACGCAGCGGTTCGGCAATAATACTTCCCACCTTTTTTCGGGGATTCAGAGAAGAATAGGGGTCCTGAAAAATTACCTGAACCTGTTTCCTGAAATTCTTCAGCTCACCAGCCTTGAGAGCGTATATGTTCTGACCATTAAATATGACTTGGCCGGCATCAGGCACTTCTAAGTTGAGGATGAGCCGGGCAAGCGTTGTTTTGCCGCAGCCGCTTTCCCCCACCAGCCCGAACGTCAGGCCTTTATTGAGAGAAAAGCTCACATCATCAACTGCTTTTAACAGCAGCGGGGTTTTAGAGAAAAGACCGGCAGAGACAGGGAATGTTTTTTTGAGATGGATGATGTCGAGAAGAGGTGTCTGCTCCATGGTACTCGGTCCCTGTGCCTATTGATGCAGCCAGCATCGTACGAGGTGGTTTTTGTCTGTGGGGCTGTTGACCGCCCGTAAGCCGGGTTCCTCCCTCAGACAGCGGTCAAATACATAGGGGCAGCGCGTGTTGAACCTGCAGCCGGAAGGAAGATCAAAAATAGGCGGAACCATGCCTTTGATCGGGGTGAGCCGCTTTTCTCCTGAGCGGGGCAGTGATGCCAGGAGCCCCTGGGTATACGGGTTACGGGGAGTTTGAAAAAGAGTCGCCACATCTGCACATTCCATAATTTTTCCAGCGTACATAACCGCTACCTGCTGCGCTGTTTCAGCAACAACGCCAAGGTCATGGGTAATGAGCAGCAGTGCCATACCTCGTGACTCTTTGAGATTGTGGAGCAGTTCCAGAATCTGGGCCTGGACCGTTACATCAAGTGCCGTTGTAGGCTCATCGGCAATGATGAGCTGCGGTTCGCACGCCAGAGCCATCGCGATCATGACCCGCTGCCGCATGCCGCCGCTCAGCTGATGGGGGTAGTCCCTGATCCGCTGCTCTGGCGCGGGGATGCCCACGTCTTTCAGCAGTTTTACCGAATATTCCAGGGCCTCTTGTTTGCGCAGGTTACGGTGCACCTGAAGAACTTCTGCAACCTGGGTGCCGATCCTGAACGCCGGATTGAGTGAGGTGAGCGGATCCTGAAAGACCATGGAAATTTTATTACCTCTTATTTTCCGCAGCTCATGCTCCGGCAGCAGGAGAAGATTTTCACCTTCAAAAAAAATTTCTCCGGCAACGATTTTTCCCGGCGGGGAGGGAATCAAGCGCAAAATAGAATAGGCAGTAACGCTTTTGCCGCACCCTGACTCTCCCACCAGGGCAAGGGTTTCACCCGTGCGGATGGTTAGATCAACGCCATCTACCGCCTTTGCGACTCCTGCCCGTACAAAGAAATATGTTTTGAGGTTTCTGATATCTAATAGAGGCGATGACATAATGCCTGCTGTATTATTATGTGCAGCCATGATCCTGGAAGATTGTGCGTGGAATGTTTTGCATAACTGCTTTCATGCCGTGCCAGCCTTGTTCCGCTTCCCCATTGTTGCGGGACGGGATAGGTGGAGAGCTTCAATGTATAAAAGATTGCACGGTTAGTCAAAGTTATTTTTGCACAGCAGCAGCGGTGTGAATTTTACTTGCGCTACAGGGTGAATCCTATATAGTTATAGCATAAAGGAACTAACCGTGATCAGGATACTGGGCTTGTTACCGGGGCAGGCAGCGTCTGATCACGCGGATAAAAAGGAGGAGATGATGTATGAAAATAACGGTGCGGCCGGGCGGCATAGCTCAGACAAGCTCTGAATGTATCATCCTGGGCATATATGAAGGGGAGCGCAGTCTTGAAGAACCCGCCCGTGTGGTCGACCGGGCATCCGCCGGCATGCTTCAGGAAATTATGCAATCAGGTGATTTTAAAGGAGAACGGTATCGTTCGTTTCTTCTCTATAAACCCCGGGAGATCGTTGCCCGACGCATCATGCTGGTCGGGTTGGGAAAACGGAAAGACTGCACCCTGGATAAAATAAGAGGGGCTGCGGCACAGGGCGCGCGCGCTGTTCGCGACCTCGGCCTGCACGAGCTGCTCATGCCCGCCACGTTTGCCCGGATACCCGGGGTGCCCCAAACCGGCATCATAAGAGCATTGGCTGAAGGGGTGATGCTCGGGCTGTATGCTTTTGACGAGTTCAAAACCACTAACGAGAGAAAAAAGAAAAACGTTATCGAGGCAGTCACCATACTGGTAGAGAACGCGCAAGAGCTTCAGGCAGCAAGAGACGCAGCGCGGAAAGCGGCGATCATTGCCCGCGCGGTACAGGTTGTCCGTGACCTGGTTTCACGCCCGGCAAACAGCGCTACGCCGGCATTTATGGCCCGTACAGCAAAAACAATTGCTAAAACGTCGGGGCTCGTTTGCACTGTGCTGAGCCCGTCTCAGGCAAAAAAGCTTGGCATGGGCTGCTTCCTGGGCGTGGCCCAGGGCAGCAGAGAGCCGGCACAGTTTATAGTGCTGGAGTATGTGCCGGCGAAAGCTCAACATGCCGATACCATTGTCCTCGTCGGCAAGGCCATCACCTTTGACAGCGGAGGTAGTTCCTTAAAGCCGGCGCGAGGCATGGAGCGTATGAAGGATGATATGAGCGGAGGGGCTGCAGTCCTGGGCATTATGCAGGCTGCTGCTCAGCTCAAGATACCGCTGCGCGTCATAGGGATCGTGCCGGCAACGGAAAACCTTCCCGGTGGTGCAGCCCTCAAGCCGGGTGATGTCATAACGTCCCTGTCCGGAAAAACAGTGGAAATAATAACTACCGATGCTGAGGGACGTTTGATTCTGGCCGATGCTCTCGCCTATGCGCAGCGCTATAAACCGCATGCGATTATTGACCTGGCAACCCTGACCGGCGCCTGTATTACAGCGCTGGGCAATGACGTGGCAGGGGTGATGGGAACTGATGAGCAGTTAATAAATAAGATAAAGGAGGCTGCAGCAGCAACCAGCGAGAAAATCTGGCAGCTGCCTCTCTGGGATGAATATAGTGAGCTCCTCAAAAGCGATATTGCTGATATCAAAAATGCGGCGGGCCGCGATGCAGGAGCAATTACCGGGGGCTGCTTTTTAAAAGAATTTACCGGAAAAACACCCTGGGTGCATTTGGATATTGCCGGCCCGGCGTGGACAGAAAAGGACCGGCCATACCTGCCGAAAGGCGCAACCGGCTTTGGCGTCCGGTTGCTGGTTCATGTACTGGAGAATTGGGGGAAAAAGGGGTACATCAAAGGTGAAAAGGTAAATCGGTGAATAGGTGAATGGGTGAATAGGTCAAGAGGTGAAAAGGTAAATAGGTAACGGCTCACCGCTGGCACGGCGCAGAGGTAAAAAGGTTAAAAGGAGTTCAGCTGAAAGCTGGTCGCTGTCAGCTTACTTTCTGCGCAATCAGGCTGGCAATTGCCCGCGGCTGAGCTTCTGGTATTATTCTTTCGTGATAATAGATTATAAAGAAATCAAGAAAGGACAATAACAGTTCATTAGGTTTGAGAAGATAGTCGGGGTTGGAAGGACCGCCGAATTGACGCTGCTCCGTGGTGTAGGTCTCGAAAAAAATAAGGCCATTTTTTTTAAGGCCTTTTTTAAGCTTCGGGATAAGGGTTCTGTCTAAAAAATAAAAGTTCACTATGAGATCGTAATTTTCATCCTTGATTGGAAACTCTGCAAGATCTGCTTCGAGAGCCTGGATGGTGAGCCCGTTTTTCTTCGCGTGTTCCGCAGCCCTGGTGACTGCTACACTTGAGATGTCAACCCCGGTTACAGCGTAGCCCTGGGCAGCAAGAAAGAACGCATTATTACCAAGGCCCATGGCCACATCAAGCGCTTTCCCTTTGGCGAACAGATGCGCATTATCCAGCAGCAGGGATGCTGGCCCGTTGTCTGAGGACGTGTCCTTATATCTCTCGTTCCATTTTTCTTTGTCCGGCATACTGTTCTCCCGTAATTGCCGTGATAGCACACTCCCCTTTATAACAAAACTATATTTTAGCAAATCGGCACAATACTGAGGACAAGAGTATTTTTCTGATGCAACTTGAAGAAATAGAAGTTACGTGTTATTCAGGATACAAGCATAATGAAAGGCCCGTGAACTTTACCTGCAGGGGCAGGATTGTTCAAATTGCAGAAGTTATTGACCGCTGGTATGAGGGACATTCTGCTGCGTCGATGCCCCCTCTTGATTATTATAAGGTAAAGGGAGATGACGGTGCTGTTTATATTCTCCGGTATAACCAGCTTTTTGATACATGGGCAATTCTTGTATCTCAGGATACCCGGAAATAAAAAATGGGCGCACACAAAAAAAAGCTTGCATAATGCTAAAGATTATAATATTTAAATTTTGAACTATTTAATAATCTAACTATTAGAACAGCAAAAGCAACCAGCTCTTCTATTTAAGAAGAGAAGCTGTTTTTTAGCTTGACTCTGTTTGACCGCACTATATAAGTTTGTATACAATCTTCATGCAGAGTATAGTTTTGCCGTTTTGCAGTAATGCGACAACAAACC
>JAPLIX010000128.1 GCA_026388865.1 Pseudomonadota bacterium
GAGGTCAGGGTGCTGGGCAAAGAATTCTGCCGCCGCTGCTCATACTGCATGCCGTGCCCCCATAACATCATGATTCCCTTTGTGCACATGCTGCACATGAAGTGCTATGGAAAAGAGATGAATGACGATGTGGCCTACACGCTGGAGCTGGCCCGTCGCATGCTGCCGCAGCTTGAGGCGTGCGAAGCCTGCGGCAAGTGCATTGAGAAATGCCCGTATAATATTCCGACACCGCAGCGGGTAGCGGAGCTGAAAGAACTTCTTGCAGCAAAACGGACAGGTAGTTAAAAAGGTAGTTTTCTCCCAGGCTGGTCAAAAACATCCCAGATGCAAGGCGCGCGAAATCCTGAGGAATGAGGCGTACGATAGCAATGACGAGGGATGAGCGCAACGAAGCAGATGGGTGTTTTTCAACAGCCTGCTTGACAGGACGGTTCGTAGCATGGACGAGCCGCTACGGGAAAAGAATGGGTTTTTACGCAACCTGTTTGATGCATTACCATCGATGCTATTCGTGGTTGATGAAGACACAAAGCTCAGTGCTGAGTACGGAGTAATGAGTGCTGAGTTTTACAAATGCAGAAAACTGAACGCTGACAGCTATTTACCTGCAAAAAGTTCCTTCACCTGTCCCGCGATTGGTATGCCCGCCTCTGAAAGGTCAAAGCTCTTCAAGTCTTCCGGCTTCACCCAGCGTATTTCCGCGTGCTCGTGCAGGGTAAATGCTCCGGCCACCAGGCGCGTTTTGTAGGCCAGCAGGGTAATGGCGCCATGCGCATAGGCGTGGCTGCTTGAGCAGAGAAATTCTCCCACCTCCACGTCAATGCCGAACTCTTCCCGCAGCTCCCGTTTAAGGCACTGCTCCGGCGTTTCACCGGGCTCCACCTTGCCGCCGGGAAATTCCCACTTGTGCTCCAGCCGGTCGCCGGGTTTGCGCCGGGCAAGAAAAATCTTTCCCTTCTCTTCCATCACTGCGCAGGTAACTGTTTGCATGGGCAGCGCTGTTATTTGATTGCGTGAATAAAAAACCCGGAGGTGTTGTTGGCGGCGTTTAATCTCTTGCCGAGCATCTTCAGGCACGCGTGCAGCAGCGCGCTCACCGCGCTCTGCAGCTTCATGAACAGGGGCTTCTTGCTGAAGCCGAAAAGCATCCTCGCTAAAACATGGGCGTAATCATCCTGAGGAAATATCTCAACCTTTTGAAAAGAAGAAAACATATATTTCAGCCCATGAATAGTAAACCGGTAGCAATCAACGCTCTGCTCGGTGCCGTGGCAGGGATAGAAGAACGGCAGCTGGAATAATCCGGTACCGTTCTTTTTTAGCACCCTCTGGATTTCTCTCACGCACTGCTGCGGCTCATACACATGCTCAAGAACTGACCAGCAGATGACCACGTCCAGAGAATCATTTTTAACCGGTAACTGTCCCAGGTCTCCGACAAAATCAAGTTTGGGGTTAGTCTGTATATCCATGCAGAAGTAGGCGCTTTTAATATCGTCCTTGAATGCCGCGAGCCACTTGTGCAGAGGTTCTGCCGCCCCCAGGTCTGCTATCAACCGGCTGCTCTGTAGCGTCTGCCGGATGAGGGAATCTATATGCGATTGTGTTGCGGGATTATTATGGATAATTATATGATCGTGTTTCATTGCAGTTGCGGTGCCGGGAATTTACGTGCTGAGAGATGTGTAACATTAAAATAAAAATGACTCAACCCCGAACTTAATGTCCAGGATTGAGACCTTTATTTTCCTGAGCCTGCGGTGAGCCGTTATCCTGCTTATTGTAATTCAGGGCGAAGATACAACCCCGTTGCTCATCGCGACGGGCATATATAACATATGAAGATGAACCCCATGCCTGCTATTACTCTGTGCCTGCAGCACTTTTCCCCAGGTATTCTTTTACCCTGCGGATAAACTGCTCAATTTCAGACAGGAGCTTTTTGATTCGTTCAAGGTTATATGAAACAAATTCACGGTAATCGTATTCCAGCCTTATTTCAAATGCCTCATGAATGCTTTGCGAATCATCTTTTGTGAAAACCCCCTTTTTTACAAACTCCCTGTCAAATGCGGAAATTATCCCCGAGTGCTTTGATGTTCTGACTTTTTTATCAGCCAGCAGCGCCAATAAAGCATAAAAACAGGCGTAATAAATTCTGTTGGCTGCAGCAGCAATATCTTTCCCGTTGGCCAGAAGAAATTGAGCGGTATCCAGGGATTCCTCAGCCTGTTTAATACGATAA
>JAPLIX010000333.1:0-11535 GCA_026388865.1 Pseudomonadota bacterium
CCCACTGCTGCCCTTCCACCCATTCATGCCTGCTGCCGTCCTGATGCAGCATCATCCCGGCCATCGCTGAGCGCTCCCGACGTTTACGATGCACCCACTTGCGCTTTGCCCGAACGATCAGCTGTGCCTCCTGGAGCCTGCTTTTTACCCACGTGTAACTGCGGGTGCCCCCCTCGCGCCGATACCAGGTGTGAAAATGCTGCGCATTCCACCCCTCATATCCGCCCCGGTACTGCTCTGTCAGTGCCATCACTTCATCCACTGCTGCCCGGCGATGGGATACCTGGTTGAGCCGTTTGTCCAACAGCCCTTCCATTCCCTGTTCTTCATAGCGATCTATATACCGTCGAAAACTTCGATCGCATATCCCTAATATCCGTGCCGCCTCATCCTGACTTAGTCGCCCTTCCTGCCATCCATCATAGGCCTCTTTAAATCTCATCTTCCGTATCTCCTGTAGTATTTCTGTCCGTTTCATATGTCACCTCCAAGGGTGATTTTAAACCGGACAGTTTATGTGCTACAAGACCGGACAGATTATAAGCTCTCTACACGGGAGGATTTTTAGTCTTGATAAAGCAGATGGATTTTTGTATAGTCTTATGATGAAGGCAAAAAGACCACGTCAGGTACCAATTGGGAATATCTGCATCGGGGGGGGGAACCCTGTAGTCCTTATCGCCGGCCCCTGTGTTATCGAAGGATGGAAGCAGACGTACACCGTGGCAAAAGCACTGAAAAAAATTGCCGCCGCTGCTTCAATCCCGCTCATATTTAAAGCATCCTATGACAAGGCAAACAGAACGTCGCTCCATTCATTCAGGGGGCCGGGACTCAAGCGGGGTCTGGAAATTTTAGCTGAGATCAGGCGGAGCCTTGATCTGCCGGTGCTCTCCGATGTGCACCGGTTTGAGGAAATTGGCCCTGCTGCAGAGGTCCTGGATGTTCTGCAGATACCCGCTTTTTTGTGCCGGCAGACAGATTTCATTATGGAGGTGGCGCGCTCCGGCAAGCCGGTCAATGTAAAAAAAGGTCAGTTTCTCGCACCTGCCGATGTTGTCCGGGTGATAGAAAAAGTGACCAGCACCGGAAATACCAGGCTGCTGATTACTGAACGGGGTACAACCTTCGGTTATCACAACCTGGTTGTTGACATGCGCTCCCTTGTTACCCTGCGGGAAATGGGCTTCCCGGTAATATTTGATGCGACGCACAGCGTCCAGCTTCCCGGAGGAACCGGCAGCGCCTCGGGCGGGGAGCGGGAGTTTGTGGCACCCCTGGCGCGGGCAGCAGTGGCCACGGGGATAGACGCACTATTTCTGGAAGTACATGGGCAGCCTGAAAAAGCACTCTGTGACGGGCCAAACGCATTAAAGCTTGCAGGGCTTCCCCGGCTGCTCAAAGAGATAACAGGCATTGACCGGCTCTCGCGCTCCTGGTGAGGAGCGCATATTTTTCCTGGGGCCGTGAGTATAGATAACAGGTGATGGAGGGTTCTTGACCGTTCTTGATCAGGCTAAAGATGTTTTTCGCAAAGAAGCCAATGCCATCCTGTCCCTCATTGACCGGGTAAATGAGGATTTCATCAGGGCGGTCACCCTGCTGCAGTCGTGCACCGGGAAAGTTATTGTCACCGGCATCGGAAAATCAGGCATCATCTCCCAGAAGATTGCTTCAACCCTATCCTGCTCCGGAACGCCAGCACTGTTCCTCCATCCGGCAGAAGGCATTCATGGCGACATTGGCATGGTGTCAAAAAATGATGTGGTGATCGCTGTTTCCAACAGCGGGGAGACTGACGAGCTGCTGAAAATACTGCCGGTCATTAAGCGCCTGGGCATTAAACTGATCGTGGTAACGGGCAACCCCGAATCGCTATTGTCAAAAAGCGGCGATGCCGTGCTTGACATTGGTGTGCAGGAAGAGGCATGTCCGCTGGGGCTGATCCCCACGACCAGCACTGCCGCAGCTATGGCGATGGGGGATGCGCTGGCGCTGGCGCTTCTTGAGCGCCGGGGGTTTAAGGAGGAAGATTTTGCCGCCCTGCACCCGGGGGGTGCGCTGGGCCGCAAGCTGCTGCTGCGGGTAGAAGACGTGATGCATGTACGGGAGGCGCTGCCGCTGGTTTCCGAGCATGACCCGATGAAGGTGGCGCTCATCGAGATGACCTCCAAGAGGCTTGGTGTCACCGGGGTTGTTACTGAGCAGGGGGAACTGGCGGGCATTATTACCGACGGCGATCTGCGACGGGGGCTGGAGCGGGAACGATTGAGAAAGAAGCACTTGCAGCGCAGGCACTGCAGGTGATGGAGCAGTACTCCATTACGTCGCTTTTTATTGTTGCCGCGCGCGGGCTGAAAAAACCGGAAGGGATTATTCATCTCCACGACCTTCTCAAAGCAGGCATGGCGTAGGTTCACCGGAGGCAGGATGGGACGAGAAAAAGCCCGGGATATCAAGCTGCTCATTCTGGATGTGGACGGGGTATTAACTGACGGGAAGATTGTCTATACTGACCGGGGAGAGGAAGCAAAAGCTTTTGATGTTAAGGACGGGCACGGGCTGAAGCTTCTCATGAGAGCGGGCATCCCGGTGGCACTCATTACCGGCCGCAGTTCTCCCGCAGTAGAACACCGGGCCCGGGATCTGGGGATTACCCGGGTTTATCAGAAAGCGATTAATAAAATTGAGGCCTACGAAGAGCTGCGCAGGGCTGAGAATCTCCGTGATGAGGAGATATGCGTTGTGGGGGATGACCTGCCTGACCTTCCGATCCTGAGAATATGCGGATTTTCTGTTGCCGTTGCCGACAGCGCGGAAGAAGTCAAGAGGGAGGTGGATTATGTAACCAACAAGGAGGCAGGAAAGGGTGCAGTCCGGGAAGTATGCGACATTATTCTTAAAGCTCGGGGCCTATGGGAAGCAGTTACTGACCGCTATTTTTAGAGGTATCTACCCACGCGGCACCTATGGAAACACGCGCAGGCTCCAGATCGCCCTGCTGGGCGTGGCGCTGATAATTATCTTCATCGTGTTAGGGACGGCGTTTAAAGAGAAGCGCAAGCCGTTTATTACCAGACCGGAGGAAATCCAGCACCCTCCCGGGGATGCGAACCTTGAAGTAAAGGATGTTTCTTACAGCTACACCAACAAGGACAACGTCAAGGAATGGGAGCTGCGCGCTGACAAAGCGCAATACTTCAAGGATAAAAGACTGGTCATGCTTGAACATATGGAGGTAACGTTATACCGGGCGAACGGCGGGGTGTACCATTTGACGGGAAAGCAGGGCCAGCTCAATATTGAGACGCAGAACATCACGGTTCAGGGAGAAGTGAAGGGCGTGATGCCCGATAACACCCGCTTCGCCACCAACTCCTTTTCTTACGATAACAATAAACGTATCGTAACGACCAAAGATACGGTGTTCGTTACGCGCGATACGTTTTCTATGGAAGGGGTGGGAATGGTGATAGATGTAAAGGAAGAAAAACTAACCTTGCTTGATAAGGTGAAGGCTACGGAGAACAGATGAGAAACATACGCATTAGTGTACTGGTACTGCTTGCTATCCTGTGGCCCCGGCTGCTTATGGCTCAGGAAGATATCACGGTCAGGGTTGCCGTGCTGCCCTTCGAAATTTTCAGCATGGAAGAAGCGCCCAACCTGGGCCGGGAGCTCTCCATCCAGCTGTCCCAGCAGATCGCCCTGAGCCCGCGCATTTTGACCTGCACCCAGGACCTCATAGCCTCGGTTCTCAGCAGCAGGAAGGGGGCTGCTTTAGATCAGGCACAGCTGGCAAAAATGGCGCAGTCCCTTGATGCTCATTTTATTGTGTCCGGCAGCCTGACCAAAATACAAAATGACATGAGCATGGATGTGCAGCTGTATAATAATTTTGATAAAGAGGCTTATTTTAAGACCTTTGCTGAAGGGACCGGTCTTGAAGCTCTGGTCAGGGACATAGCGCAAAAACTGGAGCAGGAAATCATGAAAAAGGCCGCGCTCATTCCGCTGTCTCAGCGCATTAAAACAGCTGCGGCTCCTGCAGCAGAAAAACCCGAGGAGCTGATACCGGAAATAAGAGAGGAACCCAAAGAAGCAGCACCTGCGAGCAAGCCCGCGGAAGAGAAACAGCAGGAGGCTTCAGTAAAGCCGTCTCCTCCGGTGAAGGAGCAGGAAGCCTCTGAGGAGGAAGCTGCATAGCAGCCCCCTGCAGGGCGAGAGCCGGAGAAAAAACCGGAGCTGCCGTCGCCGTCGGCAGCGGAGAAGACCGGGAAGTCCGCCAGACCGAAAGAAGCTGCCAGGGAAAAGCCGGCGGGGCCCTCGTTTGGCGCTACCAGCCTGCCGGTCAATATTCACGCCGACACCCTGGAGTATGACAATAAACAAAACCAGGTTGCCTTTAAAGGGCATGTGGTTGCCCGCCAGGGCGATATGGTAATTTTTGCCGACGCCATGAAGGTGGAATATGAGTCAAAGGGAAAGCTTAAGGAGATCCAGGCACAGGGTGGTGTGAAAATTATCCAGGGTGACCGCATTGCCACCGGCGACAATATTACCTTTTATAATGAGCAGCAAAAAATCGTCCTCTCGGGGAACCCCCGGGTTTGGCAGGGCGATAACGTCATCACCGGGGAAAAAATAACGGTCTATATCAAGGAAGAGCGCAGCGTGGTAGAAGGAAGCCAGGCGGGCCGGGTCAGTGCCACGATTGTTCCCAGGAAAAAAGAACAGAAAAACGTTCCGGAACGGCAGGCCCGATAGCGCGTGCCCCGCACCTACGAGAAAAAATTTCTTTCTTCAATTTGAAATGTGCTACACTTAAAAATTATTGATTGAATCCTGACACGAACGGGCACCATGACGCATCTCAGAGCAGAATCGCTGGTTAAATGTTTCGGAGAGAAAAAAGTTGTCGATACTATTTCCCTGGATGTGCAGCGCGGTGAAATTGTGGGCCTGCTGGGGCCCAATGGCGCCGGTAAAACCACCACCTTTTATATGATGGTCGGCCTCTATCAGCCTGACGGCGGGAATGTGTATCTTGACGGCACGGATATTACCGATTATCCGATGTACCTGCGGGCGCGCATGGGCATCACCTATCTGCCCCAGGAAACCTCCATCTTCAGGAAGCTCACCGTTGAAGAGAATATCCTGGCTATTCTGGAAACACTTCCGATCACCAGAGACGAGATGCTGGAGCGACTGGGAGAGCACCTCAAGGAACTTAACTTAACCGGCATTGCCAAACGCAAGGCATTTCTGCTTTCAGGGGGGGAGCGGCGCCGGGTTGAGATAACCAGAGCGCTGGTAACATCGCCTTCCTTCATTCTCTTTGATGAACCGTTTACCGGGGTTGACCCGATCGCGGTTCACGAAATACAGAATATCATCCTGCGTCTTACGTCCAGGGGTATCGGGGTTATCATCTCTGACCATAACGTCAGGGAAACCCTGGGCATATGTCAGCGGGCCTATATTATTCATGAAGGAAAAGTTCTTGAGGAAGGCGAACCGCAGAAAATTGTGGAAAGCAGAAAGGCGCGCAGCATTTATCTCGGGGAAAAATTCAGCATGTAACAAAAAAGAGGGTCCCAGGAGCCAAGAATAAATGCGGAATGCAGATTGCAGAATGCGGTATAACAAAACAAAGAGGGAGTTTAATAATTCCGCAATCCGAATTCCGAAATCTGCATTATGCTTTGCCCCTCGACCCCTTGAACCCTTAATGTTATGGCATACGAACTCAAACAGCAGCTCAAACTAACCCAGCAATTAATAATGACGCCTCAGTTGCAGCAGGCTATAAAACTGCTGCAGCTTTCAACGCTTGAGCTGTCAGACCTATTACAGCAGGAAATAAATGAGAATCCGGTGCTTGATGAAATGCTCGGAGACAGTGAGAAAGATAGGGAGCTTGCAGAGGACGGAGCGCCGGTTGACAGTGCGTCCGGCACTCTCCCCGAGTTAAACAGCAAGCCGGAGTTTGACTGGAGAGACTACGTTGACAAGTCAGCCATGCCCCGGAGCAGCACTTCCTATCAAAGCGAGGACCGGGACGAATTTGAACCGATAATAACCAAGCGGAACTCGCTCGTTGATCACCTGATGTGGCAGCTGCATCTTCACCTTTTGAGCGAGGTTGAGCAGACGATCGGTGAATATATCATCGGCAACCTGAATAAGGATGGATACCTGCAGACCACTGTTGACGAGATTGCCCGGGACTGCGGAGCGGACGAAGAGACCATAGAAACGGTCTTGGAAAAGATCAAAAAACTTGATCCGGTCGGCGTTGCCTCGCGGACGCTGCAGGAATGCCTTCTGGCGCAGGTGGAGCTTCTCCCCGGCGATCAAACCCTGGTTAAGCGTATCCTGCAGCAGCATATGTCAAACCTGGAGGGACGGCGCTATCAGCTCATAGCCAAGGATTTAAAAGTGTCTCTGGAGGAGATCGTGCATGCCTCCCAAATCATATCCAATATGGAGCCCCGGCCGGGACGCGGCTTTAGTGACAATGAGACCCAGTATGTTGTGCCGGACATCTATGTATATAAGCTGAATGATGACTATGTGGTGGTTTTGAACGAGGATGGACAGCCCAAGCTGCGCATCAACTCGTTCTATAAAAAAGCCCTGGCTGACCCGGAACTGTATTCACCGAAGACCAGGGACTACATCCAGGAAAAGCTGCGCTCGGCCGTGTGGCTGATCAAGAGCATTTACCACCGCCAGGGAACCATCGTCAATGTTATGAAGAGCATTATAAAATTCCAGCGGGATTTTTTTGACCACGGCGTCGGCAACCTCAAGCCGCTGGTATTGCGGGATGTGGCAGAGGACATCGGCATGCATGAATCCAATATCAGCCGGGTCACCACCAATAAGTATGTCCATACCCCGCACGGGGTGTTTGAGCTGAAATATTTTTTTAACAGCGGCCTCACTTCTGACAGTGGTGAAAACATTGCCTCGGAGAGCGTGAAAAACAAGATCAAGGAGCTGCTGCAGAGTGAAGACCCGCACAAACCCCTCAGTGATCAGGATTTTGCAGACACCTTCAAGCTCCAGGGTATTAATATTGCCCGCAGAACTGTTACCAAGTACCGGGAGATGTTAGGCATTCTTTCTTCGTCAAAGCGCAAAAAACTGTTTTAACCGTATGGCGTTACTGTCAAAGGTTTTATGAAAATAAAACCACAGAGGACGCTGAGAAATTCTCTGTGGTCTCCAAAAGAATAGACGGTAATGAAACACTCGCCGCTGTTCTACAGCATAGAAGGGGTAGTGATACTGATATCCTTTGCCGGGCTGAGAAAAAAGTCAGCAAAATAAAAAAAGAGGAAAAAGAGAATAAGCAATGTAGAGAACACAGAGGGGAGGGTAATAAAATTGCTGCTACCTCCTTGCAATATAATATTTTCTCTGTGCGCTCCGCGGTTAGTTTTTAACAATACGAATATTGCTAAGAGGAGCTATTATGGAAATTACCGTCACCTTTCGCCACTTAGAATCAACCGATGCACTCAGGGACTATGCCAGGGAAAAAGTGTCGAGAATAAAGAAGTATGTGGGCACACCTGCCGAAGCGGCGGTGATTCTGTCACTGGAAAAGCGCCGCCACCAGACAGAAATCACCTTAAACACCGATGGTATAACCATTAACGCCAAAGAGGTCACTGAGGACATGTATTCATCCATTGACCTTGCGGTGGATAAGCTGGAGCGCCAGGTAAAAAAACACAAAGAGAAGATAAAAGACCACAAACCCGGCGCTTCAAGAGAACGCACGGCACGTTATAATATTCTCTCTTCTCAGCCGGAGGAACAGGCTCTGCGGGTACGGATCATCAAGACCGAAAGCGTTTTTCTAAAGCCGATGTCTATCGATGAGGCCATCATGCAAATCGACGCTATCAACAGCGAGTAAATGTCCTCTATCGCAGACGGGATGGCAACCTGGGGCTCATAGAGCCGGAAAATGTATAACTCCGATACAGCTGGAAATAACATGCCACCGGTGCCGGTATGAAATTCCGTGACATTCTCAGCGAAGAGTTAATCCTTCCTGATCTTCAGCAGACAGAAAAAACCAGGGTCCTGGAAGAGCTGGTCAGCCATCTGTCAGCTGCCGTGGAAGGGATTAATGCCGGCGAGCTGCTGGCGGTTCTCCTGGAGCGGGAAAAGCTCGGCAGCACCGGCATTGGCGACGGGGTTGCCATTCCTCACGGGAAATTAAAGGAGCTGAAGAAACTCCTTGCCGTGTTCGGGAAAAGTACGCGCGGGGTTGCATTCAATTCTATTGATGGCAGACCGGTGCATCTCTTTTTTTTACTGGTCGCGCCGGAAAATTCCGCCGGGGTGCATCTGAAAGCCCTTGCACGCCTGTCCCGGCTGCTTAAAAACAATGGCTTTCGGCAGAAACTGATGGATGGTGCAGATGCCCGGAGCCTTTACCAGGTGATTGTTCAGGAAGATGAGCAGTATGTTGTTTGAACAGTGATTGCACAGCCCGTTCACCATCCCCGCTCCCATGGTTATTACCGGCAGGCGCCGTGCACCAGGGCTGGATAATCCCCCCTGAACGGAAGCTCTTACTCCCGGTCCTCCTTTTTCTTCCACCAACCGTATCACAAAAGAAGCGTGTATGAGAGAGCTTAGAATCATCATCATTAGCGGACTTTCCGGTACCGGAAAAAGTACCGCGCTGAAGACCCTGGAGGATCTCGGGTTTTTTTGCGTTGATAATTTACCCGTGCTGCTGCTGCCCAAATTTATTGAGCTCTGTCAGAGTTCAATCCATGATGTGTCCAAAATCGGGCTGGTGATGGATGTGCGCGAGCGCGAATTCCTTAAAGAATATCCGCACATGTGTGACCTGCTGCAGGGTGAGGGCTATCATATCGAGCTGATCTTTCTGGAATCCTCCGATGAGGTGCTCATCCAGCGGTTCAGCGAAACCCGGCGGCAGCATCCCTTAAGCGACGAAGGTTCAGTAGCCGAAGGCATCCAGATAGAGCGGGAAAAGCTCGGGGAGCTGAAGTCCCGGGCGGATAAAATTATCGACACCTCAGAATTAACGGTGCATCAGCTGCGCATGCTCCTGGAGGAGTATTTTCAGCAATTGTCAACCCGCAGCATGCACATAACGTTCATGTCCTTCGGTTTTAAATACGGCGTGCCCCACGATATTGATATGCTGTTTGATGTGCGTTTTTTACCAAACCCGTATTTTGTGAGCGAGCTGAAGGACCTCGATGGCACTGACCCGCGGGTAGCAGACTATGTGTTTCGCCGGCAGGAGACGCAAGGGTATCTGCAGAAGCTGCAGGACTTTATCTCCTTTCAGCTGCCGCTCTTTGAGCGCGAGGGCAAAACCTATCTCACCATCGCCATTGGCTGTACCGGGGGCCGTCACCGTTCAGTGGTTATTGCCGAGCATCTCAAGGAACTGTTTTCCCGGGGCAAATCTGACGTGTATATAAACCACCGTGATTTTAAAAAGCACTAGCAGGCTGTTGAAAAACAGATAGCCGGGAAAATAAAAATTAATTGCCGGGAGGCACCGCCCCGAACTCCCGCATGTTTGCGGGATTCGGGATGCGCGGGAAGCATCACTAAAAAGGAGAAATTATATAATGGTTGGTATTGTTCTTGTCGCCCACTGCAATTTAGCCGAGGAATTTTTGCAGGTGTTGAAGCTGATTGGCGGAGAAGTTGATAATTTCTACCCGGTCCGCTTTAACCCTGAGGACTCTCCGGAAGATTCGCTCCGGAAGATTGCTGCTGCGGTTAAAAAAACTGACCGCGGCAAAGGGGTTATCATTTTGACGGACATGTTCGGCGGTACACCCTCTAATCTGAGCCTGACACTGCTGGAAGAGGGGAAGGTGGAGGTGGTCACCGGCGTTAATCTCCCGATGCTCATTAAACTTACGCAGAGCCGGGAAAAAAACATCAGACTGTTTGACCTGGCCCAGGAGATAAAATCATGCGGACAAAAAAATATCTCTGTGGCAAGTGATATACTGAAAAAGTAGACCTTATAGCGGGTACCGGGTGAACAGGTAAAAAAGGCCAAAAGGTAAATGTTAACTACACCTTTTTTAACCTCTTCACCTCTTTGCCTTTTTACCTGAGGGGCATTACCGGCAGCCCGTAGAGCAGCTATGGACATTACCGTCACCGAGATGAACGAACAGCACCTTGAAGCGGTGCAGGCAATCGAGCAGAGTTCCTTTATCGCGCCGTGGTCATCGCAGCTCTTTAACCAGGAACTGCAGCTGGCGGTTGCCCTGTCACTCATTGCAGCC
This sequence comes from Pseudomonadota bacterium, assembly GCA_026388865.1. GTDB lineage: Bacteria > Desulfobacterota > WTBG01 > CAIYCZ01 > CAIYCZ01 > JAPLIX01. The sequence continues at coordinate 10,320 of JAPLIX010000333.1, forward strand.
ATCCGGGAAGACGGCAGGGAAAAGGTTATAGGCTATTTTTGCGCCTGGATAGTGGAGGATGACTGCGCCGTGTTAAGAATTGCCTGCCATCCGCAGCACCGCCGCCGCGGCATTGGCAGAATACTGCTGCAGCAGGGGCTTACCAGGGCAGGGGCGCGCGGTGCCCGCAGGGCATCCCTGGAGGTGCGTCCCTCCAATGAGTCGGCGCTGGCGTTTTATCGCGCCTGCGGATTTACCATCGCCGGCGTGCGCAAGGGCTATTACCCGGAGACCGGCGAAGATGCGCTGGTTATGCAGCTGACGTTAGCCGTACCTCCGCACGGCAGCGGTAAACAATCAGCAGGCAGCGTTACCATACCTTCCTGATCGGGTTTCATGGTGATGAAAGAGGAAACAGTACTTCCCCGGATACATGACGCAGAGCTTCTGTATAACAGAGCTGTTGCTCCCGGCCTTTTTCGGATGCGCGTGCACTGCGCTGCTGTTGCCCGGCAGGCATGGCCCGGGCAGTTTATCATGCTGCAGGTAAGCGACCACACCGACCCGCTCCTCAGGCGTCCGTTCAGCCTCTGCGGAACAGATGGCGAGACCCTTGAGCTGCTCTACCGGGTAGCCGGCCGGGGCACAGCCATCATGACAGCCTGGAAAGCGCGGCAGGCGGTAAATTGTATCGGGCCCCTGGGAAAGGGGTTTACCATCCTGGATGGCCTGAAAACAGCGTTTTTAGTGGCGGGCGGTATTGGCATCGCGCCCCTGTTGTTTCTGCTCCAGCACCTTGATACGCAGCAGCAGGTGACCGGCAAAAAGATTTTCCTGGGCAGCAAAACCGGGGATGATATCAGGGTGCTTGAAGATTTTAGACCGCTCCCTGCCGATATTTTTATTGCTGCCGAAGACGGGGCAGCCGGATTTCACGGCCTTGTCACCGATCTTTTCACCGGACATATTGAGCAACACGCGCACCAGGATCTGCAACAGGCCGGCATTTTCAGCTGCGGCCCCCCGGCCATGGCACAGGCAGTGGCGGCCATAGCAGCGCGCTACGGACTTGCCTGCCAGCTATCGCTTGAAGCGACTATGGCATGCGGCATCGGCGCGTGTCTTGGCTGTGCAGTTAAAACCCGGCCTTGTGCCGCAGATGACCAAACAGGCGCTCATGAGCGCGGCAGCCTGGCATTTCAGTATAAGCGGGTCTGCGCGGAGGGCCCGGTCTTTA
>JAPLIX010000333.1:11573-13958 GCA_026388865.1 Pseudomonadota bacterium
CGGAAGTCGGATTGCGGAATAGTAAACGCCTTCTTTGTTATTCCGCATTCTGCAATCAGCATTCCGCATTTATTCCTGACCCCTTGAACCCACGGCTCCTGGAACCCGGTGTGATTACCTGATATGAACAAACATGCACAGCAGACAGACATGGATCTCTCCGTCACCATCGCCGGCATTCGGCTCAAGAATCCGGTCATGGCGGCATCCGGCACCTGCGGGTACGGAGAAGAACTGGCGCCGTTTCTGGACCTGAACTGCCTTGGCGCTATTGTTACCAAAGGAGTATCGCTTCACCCCAGCCAGGGCAACCCGCCTCCCCGGGTTGTGGAAACCCCGTCGGGGATGCTCAATGCCATCGGGCTGCAGAATGTCGGACTGGAGGAGTTTGTCACAAAAAAACTCCCCTTTCTGAGACAGTTTCAGACCCCGGTGATTGTCAACTGTTATGGAAAATCGGCTGAAGAATACACTGAACTGTGCAGCAGGCTGAGTGCAATAGAGGGGATTGCAGGGCTTGAAGTGAACATTTCCTGCCCCAACGTGAAAGAGGGGGGGATATGCTTTGGCACTGACCCGGCGCAGGCGCATGCGCTGGTCCGAGCGGTGCGCAGGGTGACCAGCCTGCCCCTGATTGTGAAGCTTTCGCCCAACGTGACCGACATTGCCCTGATCGCGAGAAGCGTGGAAGCAGCGGGGGCTGATGCCCTGTCAGTGACCAACACCTTTACCGGCATGGCGGTAGATGTTGAAACCTGGCGGCCGGTGCTTGCTAATATTACCGGTGGTCTCTCCGGGCCTGCTATCAGGCCCCTGTCCCTGAGGATGGTCTGGGAAACGGTGAAGGCTGTCTCCATCCCGGTGATAGGGCTTGGCGGGATCATGGCAGCAGAAGATGCCCTGCAATATCTCATCACCGGCGCTCGCGCAGTCCAGATAGGCACTGCCCTGCTGGTACATCCCGATGCGCCGCTAAACATCATTGCCGGAATAGAAGAATATATGAGGGCACGCCGTTGCTTTTCAATGAACGATATTATCGGTTGTCTGAAACTTCCCTGAATAGAAGCATGGTGAAGAAAAGAAAGAAGACCTGTCAAATCCATGTTGGCCCGGTCTGCATCGGCGGCGCTGCTCCCGTGAGCGTCCAGTCGATGACCAAGACCGATACCCGGGACGCGCGGGCAACGCTGGCCCAGATTCACCGGCTTGAGGAGGCCGGGTGCGAGATTATCCGGGTTGCTGTCCCTGATGAGGCTGCGGCAGCCAGTCTGCCTGCGATCGTAAAAAATTCACGCATCCCGGTGATTGCTGACATTCATTTTCACCACCGGCTGGCGCTTAAGGCGATAGCTGCAGGTGTTGCAGGACTGCGGCTCAACCCGGGCAATATCGGCAGCCGGCAGAAGATTGCAGCAGTGCTTGAGCGGGCACGCGATCGCGGCATATCCATCCGTATCGGGGTCAATTCCGGCTCGCTGGAAAAGGACATCCGCAAACAGTACGGGGGCCCGACGCCTGAGGCGCTGGTGGAGAGCGCGCTGCGCAGCATCGAACTGTTTGAACACCGGGCCTTTACCAGTATAAAAGTCTCAATAAAATCTCCTGACGTTGTGACCACGGTTGATGCATACCGGCTCCTTTCGCGCAAAACCCGCTACCCGCTGCATATCGGTATAACCGAGGCCGGGACCCTGTTCTCCGGCACGATAAAATCTGCCGTGGGCCTGGGAATACTCCTGTCTGAAGGGATCGGTGACACCCTGCGGGTTTCCCTGTCAGCTGATCCGGCAGAGGAAGTGCGCGCCGGGTTTGCCATACTTAAAGCACTGGGGCTCAGGCAGCACGGGCCTGAGATTATCTCCTGTCCGACCTGCGGCAGATGCCAGATTGATGTGGTGTCACTGGCCCGGGAGATTGAAACAAAACTCTCATCCCAAAGACGTCCCCTGAAAATTGCCGTGATGGGATGCGAGGTGAACGGGCCGGGAGAAGCCCGGGAAGCTGACATCGGCATCGCCGGCAGCCGCAATAAGGGGGTTCTGTTTAAGCACGGGGTCATCATCCGGCGGTGTCATAAGAGCGATCTGCTCGAAGAATTTTACCGGGAACTTGCAACGCTCTCTGAAGAATGAAACCACCGTCCCGATAGCCATCGGGAACACTGAGGTTTTCTCTGCGGTTATTAATTTTGACCATCGGATGGATATGCAAAAGGAGCTGTTATGCGTTATTCACAGATGCTGATTCCAACGCTGCGGGAAGATCCTGCTGAAGCAGAAGTAATAAGCCACCGGCTGATGCTGCGCGCCGGTATGATCAGAAAGCTTGCTGCCGGCATTTACTCGACGCTGCCCCTGGGGGAGCGGGTCATGCAGAAAACCA
>JAPLIX010000529.1:0-2256 GCA_026388865.1 Pseudomonadota bacterium
ACTATAGTTTTTATTAATCCCAGCACAATGCTCTGGTGGGGCTCAATCCAAGTGAAGGCAGTATAGGATACGGTGGTCTGTGAGTCAAAGGAAATCAATCACCGTTAGGTGCCGAGGTGATTAATAAATCAAGTGTGCAATAATTTCAAGCTGAACGACTACTCCCGCTGTTGCTACATAAGCAATAATTCAAAAATTATTTGTGTGTTATAACGTGATAATTCAGTCCAAAATTTACAAGGAAATTGTATGAAAAAAGGCTGCCCACCACTATATCCGGTCAGTCAAAAAAATATCAGAAGCTGGTAAAACTTTTATAAATATTTATGTGTTTCAGGCGTTAAGATATGGTATAAGGGTATAATTATTTTTTACATAACACCTCAAACTTATACCATATACTTTAATGAAACGTAGAGCTTACCATATCGTTTTTTTTATGTAATGTGGTAAATTTTTACTACTTAATCAGGAGGGCCTATGAGCGAGGAATACACATTTCCACCGTATGCTGAAAAGGTGCAGGAGGTATTAAAACAATTCGGCGGCACTGTCATGGAGGAGTACCGTGGCTATGACATAAAACCCCTCTGGGACCAGAAGGGCGAAGGCTACACCGGATTTAAGTATCTGTATAAAGCGCCAAAACTGGAGAAGATAGCGTTTGGTGTGGGCTGGTTCCGGGAAAAGCTGGCATCATATGCGCTTATGATATGGCCGGAAGATGATTATGCGCTGCCCGTTTACTCCGGGTACTGGGCTGAAAGCGCCAAGGGCAGTTTTTTTATCATTGACTTTTACCCGCTTGCTGACTGCATTCGGGATCTGCCCTATATGGAAAAGTACCTCTCGCCCCTGGAAGAAATCTATCAGAAAGGACTTGAATGGTTTCCTCCGGCAAACGTGCGCAGCGAGAACTGGTTCCGCGCTGCTGCATCCCCCTATCTCATCACCACAGAGGCAGATGCCACCAAAGAAAATCAGGACCGACTGCTGAGTCTGACCCTGGATTATCTCAAGGTCTACATTGACCTATGGAAAAAGGAGGAGCCCAGCACGCAGGGATACCTTAAGGAACTGAATGCCCGGAAGGAGGCCCTCCGCAGGACCTTCCAGGCCAGGGATTCGATCGGCGACCAGATGCTGAGCAAAACCATCGGCAAGGAACTGGCGCATCTGTCTTTGATTACGCAGTTTTAGTTGGCGAAAAACAATGAGCGGGACAGATACACACACCGGTCCTGCTTTTTCCTCAGGTGTCTGCTATGATTTTTTTGAACTGTCACTGATGCTTTGCAAAGAGACTGTCGGAAAACCCTAAAATCCTTATTGTACAGTTCTTGTAACTATTTGATTTCACTTTGTGCAAATTCTACAAAAAGGCAACTTTTGGACTTTTTCGACAGCCTCAAAAGAAGTCATCAATGAATTTAAGCTGCTAAACTCAAAGGACAATTTTTTCTGATTCATGTGCAGATTCCTGCTCAGGTATTTTGCCGATTGCAGAAGCGCTTCGATCTAAATATCAAAAAAGCCCCGTCACGACTCGGGCGGCGGATTTTTTTTGACACGCAATCGACCCGGAGTTATACTTGCCTCATCTGAAAACAAATTCTTATCAAAATCAAATAATTCTTTCTTCTTGACATTTTTATCCATCTTTTCCATGTAGTAACATGGCATGGCGTATAAATTTCTGATGATTTGAATTAACCGGAGCAGGGTATAAACGCAATGAACAAGAGTGAAAAAGCCGCACTTGACTGGGAAAACCTTCCATTTAATTATTTAAAGACTGATTATAATATCCGCTATTATTATAAAGATGGCGCGTGGTCTGCAGGTGAGCTTGTCTCTGACGAATACTTTTCGCTCCATATCGCAGCGCCTACGCTCCATTATGGCCAAGAGGCTTTTGAGGGGCTCAAGGCATTTGAAACCAGAGACGGGCGTGTCGTGGTATTTCGTCCGCGTGAAAACGCACGGCGCCTCCAGCACTCATGCATGCGCATCCATATCCCGCTCATTCCTGAAGAATTGTTTATGGACGCAATTATGCGCGTGATCAAGGCAAATGCGCGTTTTATTCCGCCCTACGGCACTGGCGCGAGCCTCTATATCAGACCGGTAGTGTTTGGTACCGGCGCGCGCGTAGGCCTCGGACCTGCGACTGAATATATGTTCATCGTGTTCGTCAACCCGGTGGGCCCTTATTATAAAGGGGGATTCAAACCCGTAAAGGCGCTGGTGCTTGAA
>JAPLIX010000529.1:2291-2960 GCA_026388865.1 Pseudomonadota bacterium
GTAACTATGCTGCAGGGCTTGCAGGCGGCATTTACGGCAAAGAGAAGGGATACCCGGTTGTGTTGTATCTTGATTCAAGAGAGAAAAAATATATTAATGAATTCAGTACGTCGAACTTTATTGCCATAAAGAAAAACTCCTACATTACCCCGGAATCGAATTCAATACTCGCGAGCATTACCAATGACAGTCTGTCAGTGATCGCGTCAGACCTTGGGCTCTTGGTTGAGCGCAGGCCGATTGAGATTGCCGAGATTGAACGCTTCGATGAAATCGGCGCGGTAGGGACTGCGGCAGTGGTCACCCCTGTGAACCTTATCCATTTCCGCGGAAAGGACTATCACTTTGGCGATGGCGAACATGCAGGGCCCGTGACCACGACATTATATCAGAAACTTACCTCGATCCAAACGGGCGATGCGCCTGATACGCATGGCTGGCTTGAAGAGATTAAAATATAGTAATGAAAAAAAAGGCTGCATAAAAGGCAGCCCTTTTTGATTAACTATACTTGCCAAATGCTTGAATCACAGAAAGTGCATATTGATTTCGCAATCCTTGAATTTTTAACCCCTCCAGAAATTGCAGAACTCGGCTATCAATCGCAAGACCACTTCTGTTCAAGCCATTAAATACTTTATTAAGAAGTCACCACGATTGTAAGCTTAC
>JAPLIX010000072.1 GCA_026388865.1 Pseudomonadota bacterium
CCGTCTTTATTGATAATCTTCATGGGAAAGGCAAGGCACATGATAGTCTCCCGTCATAAAACAGTTATACTGTAGATAACATATTTTCAAAGTGTTTCAAGATTATATTAAATTTATAAAAAATAGAAAATCAGGTTTGTTGCAGACCTGAGGCAAGAAAAAATTGAAAAGCATTCCGTCCGAGAATCTCTTCTTTCTCTTTATTGTTTAAAAAAGGAACTGCTTGGGCAATTTTTACAGACTTATTAATGGGAGCAAAGGGGTAATCGGTGCCGAAGAATATTTTATTATGGCCGTGCTTTTTTAAAATGTTCTGCGCCAGATTCGGGGCAATTTTTTCATAGCTCAGGGATGTCTCCATATAAACATTCTCTGTGCCGGCAAGAAGATCATACACCGAATCCCACATATTATTACCGCCCAGATGCGCAGCAATAATTTTCAGCTCGGGAAAATCCTTTGCCACGGAGAGGATCATATGCGGCTTAGAGCGGTTATGAGGTGTTGGCTTTGGATTGCCGCCAACGTGAAACATAACGGTCATCTGCCTTTTTGCCAGAGCTTCATACAGGGGATAGGTTATTGTGCTGTCATCTACGGTAAATCCCTGCACCTCAGGCTGAAGCTTTACGCCATTGATATTATGGTCCTGCAGACGGTCCAGTTCATGGGAGAGATTCTTTAAAAGCGGATGGATGGTGCCGAACTTGATGAACCGGTCCTGTTTTAAATTGATCAGCCAGGTATTGGCCGGCTGTACCCCCGCCTGGGTGGGGGATACCATGTGAATCACTGCGCAGGTTATCCCGTTATCATCCATCTGGGCGAGAAGGTCTGCAGCTGTGCCCTTGCCATACGTCGGGACATTGAACGTTTTTGAGGTATTTTCAAGGATGCGGGCTGCGCTGTCATCCGGGAATATATGGGTATGGGCGTCTATAATGAGCATGGTGAGTCAAAAAGCATCCGGCAATCAGCGCCAGCAGTAAACAGCCTGTTATGAGGCATTCCCGTCAAAGCTGTATTTAATCTCCTGATAATCACGCCTGAAGCGGTTGACCTCATCTTTAACAGATTTTTTATCAATGATGCATTCCTTCATGAGCGCGGCAATTTTTATCATCTCATCTTTTTTCATGCCGCAGCGGGTCATTTCCTGCACGCCGATACGGACACCATCAGGGTGATCGTGGTTGCTCAGCGGTTCATGGGGCAGCATATTCATATTGAGTATTATGTCGTTGATCTCAAGTGTGCGTGAGACTTTCTCACCGCCGCCGCATTTACTGACATTAACCGCCACCTGATGGCTTTCGGTAAAGCCGAATTCCTTGCCCACTACATCAAAGCCGAGCCGGTCAAGCTCTTCCGCGAGCGTCTTGGCATTGGTTATGACATCTTCGGCATACTGCTGCCCGAACTCCATGAATTCGCAGGTACTGAGGGCAAGCTGCGCCAGCGTATCAAGATGATGGTTGCTTGATGAGCCGGGGAAGGCGCCGCGGTCTATTTTGCGCCAGCCGTCAGCGTCCATGTTGCTTAAAATCATACCCCGCTGGGAGCCAAAGAACGTTTTATGGGTGCTGGCGGTGATCAGACAGGCCCCTTCGCGCAGGGGGTCCTGGAACTTTTTACCGGCAATGAGCCCCAGAACATGGGCACCGTCATAAATTAATTTTATTCTGTTTTCATTGCACAGGTCGCTCAGCTCCTGCACCGGGTCGGGGAACAGGAACAGGCTTTTCCCCAGAACCAGGATCTTCGGCTTCGCTGCCTTGATCAGGAATTTGGTCTTTTCAATGTCAATGTGATAGCCGTCCTTGGTAAGGGGAAAGTCGATGAGGTTCTGGGTGAACTTGCCCAGCGAACCGAGGCGGTGATGGCTTATATGGCCGCCGCTGGGGGTTGAATTTACCATTACCACATCTTCCCTTTTAACAAATTTGCTGAAGACCGCTTCATTGGCATTGGTGCCGCTGATGGGGCGCACTTCAGTGTGATTGCAATTGAAAAGAATTTTCAGGTTTGCCTTGAGCTGGCTTTCAATTTCGTCAATATAGTTTGTCCCCCGGTAATAACGCTCGCCGGGATGGCCTTCTGCGTATCTATGAACAAAGTCAGAGCCCGACATGGACCTGACTCTCCTGCTCATAACGTTTTCACTGGCAATCAGGTTTATGGTACGCAAGCGCCATTCATTCTGCTTCGCTATCAGCCCAATCGTTTCGTTAAATTCCTGCTCGTACATAAAAAAGTAACCTCCTTCGAGTAGTTTGAGGATTAAGTCTGTTTTTAAAATGATTTTTAAGAATATCATAATTATATAGTTATGCAAATCTATTTTACCTGCGACTCTGCGAGGAAAAGAATGTTACGCCGCGATAAGCATATATTTGATTGAGTTTACAATGGCAATATGCTACTAACCAATTCAATTTTAATATGGTATATATTATCAAATATCCCGCATAGTTACATGCTGTAACTGGTGCAGCTATGCCGGAGCTGATCTTGCCGGCGGCATGAGGCTAAAATATTCTGCTAACATTATCCCCATACGGGTAATGTGCAGCGCTCGGGTGTCACCGCACTTTATCATCAGAGCTTTTCAGGAAGGTGCTGACGGAGTGCTTGTAGCCGGCTGCCACATCGGCGACTGCCATTACCTGAAGGGTAATTACATCGCGATTAAGCGCGTGGCAATTTTACGGGACCTTATTGATTTTCTCGGTATATCAAAGGAGCGGCTGCTGCTTGAATGGATTGCCGGCTCTGAAGGCGACAAGTATGCACGGGTGGCTGATGAATTTACCGAGAAGGTACGCAGCCTCGGACCAAGCCCCATAAAGCGGATACCATTCAGGGAAAAAGCTGTGGCAATGGTGCGGTGAATAGATTAGCCGGAGAATTGGTACACAGGATGGAGGCATTAAAAAATAAAGTTAACGAGCTGCTTGAATCCGGAGGGATAGCCGGGTTCCTTGGCTTGCGCAATTTCGGCTCCGAGCCTTTTCCGTTTTTATTTACCAGAGATACGGCAGCAGAAGTTGAAAAAATTACAACCGGTGCGGTGCGCTATCCGCTGTCAAAAATACTAATACGCATAGCTGCCGTTTATCCGGATGCAATCTTTGGCATTATGTGCCGTGCTTGTGACGAGCGGGCTATTATAGAGCTGTTTAAAAATACCAAGCTCCGTTCTGATAAGGTTATTACCATTGGCATTTCATGCACTGATGATTTGGTGCAGGCGTGTAAATGCGAAAACCCGCAGCCGTCAAATCTGGTATCAGGGGAAGCCGGAAAAAAGGAGTTTGACCGCTCTGATGTTCAGAAGATTGCGTCAATGACGCTGGAGCAGAGGTTTGATTTCTGGACTGAACAGCTGGGCAAATGCATAAAGTGCTATGGATGCAGAAACATATGCCCGGTCTGTTTTTGCGACGTGTGTACCCTTGAGGATCAGCCGCTGGTTAAGCGGGGAGAAATACCGCCGGAGCTGCCTTCTTTTCATCTCACCCGCGCCTACCACATGGCAGGCCGGTGTGTAGATTGCGGCCTGTGTGAAGAGGCATGCCCGGTGGATATACCCCTGCGGACGCTTTACCGCAGGGTGCGTGAATCAGTCAAAGAACTGCTGGATTACCTTCCCGGAGAAGAGCGGGACAAGGTTCCGCCCATCCAGGTTCTCGGGGATGGATTGTTTGAAATCAGGGATTAACCAATTGCGGAATGCAGAATGCGGATTGCGGGATGAATACCACAAAGAGTGAAAATCAAAAACGGAGAATGACGCATGTACTATGAGTGCATACCAACAACATGTACCTACTGCGGTTGCGGCTGCTCAGTAGTCCTCCAGGTGCTCGATGGGCACCTGGTTGGCGTGCTTCCCGGTAAAACTAACCCGGTAAACGAGGGCAGCCTGTGCATTAAAGGCTGGACATCGCATGAATTTGTATACCGTGAAAAGCGCCTTAAAAACCCCCTGGTGAAAAAGGACGGGGTTTTCTTTGAGACCGGCTGGGAAGAAGCGCTGGACACGGTTGCAGGAAAGCTGAAGAAGATAAAAGAAGAAAGCGGGGCGGACAGTATTGCCGCGCTTGCATCCGCCAAATGCACCAATGAAGAAAATTACCTGATGCAGAAGTTAATGCGGGCGGCGATAGGAACGAACAATATCGACCACTGCGCCCGTCTATGACACTCATCAACAGTTGCCGGTCTGGCAGCGGTGTTCGGCAGCGGGGCAATGACCAATTCCATTGCAGAGCTTGAAGACTCAAAATGCATTTTCATTATCGGCTCCAATACTTCTGAAGCCCATCCGCTGATCGCAAACCGCATCCTGCGCGCGAAGGCAAAAGGCGCGAAGATCATTGTCGCTGATCCGCGTAAAATCCATATCGCCTTTTACGCTGACATCCATGTGCGGCAGAACCTGGGTACCGATGTGGCGCTGCTGAACGGGATAATGAATATTATCATCTCGAAAGGATGGCAGGCGCGAGAATACATTGAAGCGCGCACGGAGAATTATGCCGTGCTGCAGGAGTCGGTAGCAAACTATCCGCCGGAGAAAGTGTCAGAGATAACCGGGGTCAGTGTCCAGGACCTTAATGCCATCGCTGAAGCATACGCGAAAGCACCGTCAGCTTCAATTGTCTATGCCATGGGAATAACTCAGCACACCACCGGTGTCGACAACGTAAAATCTCTGGCAAACCTTGCCATGCTCTGCGGCCGTGTCGGCGCTGAGAGCTGCGGGGTAAACCCGCTGCGCGGGCAGAATAATGGCCAAGGAGCCTGCGATATGGGAGCGCTGCCTAACGTGTATTCGGGCTACCAGCGCGTTGATGATGAGGAGGTCGGGAAAAAATTTGATGCCGCGTGGGGAGCGCAACTTTCGCGCAAGCCAGGGCTCACACTAATGGATATGATGCATGCCATTGAAGAGGGGCAGGTGAGGGCGCTCTATATCATGGGAGAAAACCCGGTGGTGAGCGACCCGAACCGGGCACACGTCGAGTCGGTATTGAAAAAGGTCGAGTTTCTGGTGGTGCAGGATATTTTCATGACCGAGACCGCGCAGTATGCCCAGGTAATACTGCCCGGCGTGTCGTTCGCGGAAAAGGACGGGACATTCACCAATACCGAACGACGCGTGCAGCGGGTGCGAAAAGCCATAGAGCCGGTGGGGAATGCCCGGCCTGACTGGCAGATAATCTGCTCCCTGTCCGACATGATCGGGTATCCCATGAATTACAATGAAGCCGGGGAGATTCAGGATGAAATAAAAAGCGTGACCCCGAGCTATGGCGGCATAACTTACGCGCGGCTTGACGGTGACGGGCTGCAGTGGCCGTGCCCCACATCTGAGCACCCGGGAACAAAATTTCTCCACAAAGAGCGTTTTACCAGGGGCAGGGGGCTATTCAGCGCCATAGCTTTTAAGCCGCCGGCAGAAGCGAGTGATAATGAATTTCCTCTCATGCTCACCACCGGCAGGAATTTTGTGCATTATCACACCGGCACGCTAACCCGGCAGTCCAGGAGCCTTGATGATGAGCAGAAAGAAGGCTATGCGGAAATTAACCCTCTTGACGCGCATAAGTACGGCATTTCTAAGAGGGACAGGATAAAAGTTGTATCCCGGCGGGGAGCGATTGAAATAAAGCCTGAGATAACGGGCCGGGTACCGGAAGGGATACTGTTCATACCATTTCATTTTGCCGAGGCAGCTGCAAACGCGCTGACCATCGATGCTCTTGACCCGGTTGCAAAGATTCCGGAATACAAGGTCTGCGCGGTGCGAATAGAAAAGGTGGCGTAGGGGACGGTGAATAGGTGAATCGGTGAATGGGTGAGTCGGTGAATGGGTGAGTCGGTGAATGGGTGAGTCGGTGAATGATGGGTTAATCGGTGAATCGGTAAAAAAGTTGTCTGAAAGTACTTTAATAAGAGCAACGAACAGGAAGTAAGATGTCACGAATAGGCGTTTTCATATGCCACTGCGGAACAAATATAGCTTCTGTTGTTGATGTTACAAAAGTGGCAGAGACCATAAGGGATATTCCTGATGTCGTAGCGGCTCAGGACCTTAAATACAGCTGCTCCGCGCTGGGACAGGGTGCCATCAAGACTGCCATCAAGGAACATAACCTGGACACGGTTGTTGTGGCGGCGTGCTCACCGCGCATGCATGAGCCGACGTTCATGAAATGCATTGAAAGCGCCGGGCTCAACCCCTACCAGTTTGAAATGGCAAATATCAGGGAGCAGTGCAGCTGGGTGCACGCTGACCAGGAAAAGGCCACGCAAAAGGCAATTGGGCTGGTCAAAATGGCCATTGCCAAGGCGCAGAACCTTGTGCCGCTCTCAATTACCAAGATGCCGGTAACCAAGCACGCCCTGGTTGTGGGAGGCGGCATCGCGGGCATGCAGGCGGCGCTTGATATCAGCAAGGCCGGCTATAAAGTTACCATAGTCGAGAAGAACCCGAGCATCGGCGGCCGCATGGCCCAGCTTGAGAAGACATTTCCGACCCTTGACTGCTCTGCCTGAATTCTCACCCCACGGATGACGGAGTCATCCCAGGACGAAAAGATCACGCTGCTCACCTATGCGGAGATTGAAGAAGTAAAAGGCTTTGTGGGCAACTACGATGTCACCATCCGCAAAAAAGCCCGCTCTGTTGACCTTGTAAAATGCACCGGCTGCGGCGAATGCAAGCAGAAATGACCGAAAAAAGTCCCCAGTGAATTTGACCTCGGCCTTGGCACCCGCAAGGCGATCTACACCCCGTTTACCCAGGCAGTCCCCAACGTGCCGGTCATAGACCGGGAAAGCTGTCTCTACTTTACCAAAGGAAAATGTCAGATATGCTCCAAGGTGTGCCCGACCGGCGCGGTGGATTATGAACAGAAGGACGAGCTTATAACCGAAAAATTCGGCGCCATCGTTGTTGCGACCGGCTTTGAGCAGTTTGACTGGACCGCCTACGGTGAATACGGCGGCGGCAGGATCAAGAACATCGTTACCGGTCTGCATATCGAGCGCATGCTTGAAACCTCAGGGCCGACCGGCGGTCATATCATACGGCCATCTGATGGCAAAGAAGCAAAAGTCGTTGTGTTTGTGCAGTGCGCGGGCTCCCGCGACGAAGCAAAGGGCAAGCCGTATTGCTCGCGGGTATGCTGCATGTACACGGCCAAGCACGCACTGCTTCTGAAAGACCACCAGCCGGACAGCCAGGCCTACGTGTTCTACATAGACATCCGTGCCGGCGGAAAAAATTACGAGGAGTTTACGAAGAAAGTTCAGCGGGACCACGGCGCAGTCTATATTCGCGGCCGGGTCTCAAAGATATATGAAAAAGGCGATAAGCTGGTGGTGTGCGGCGCCGATACCCTGATCGGGAAGCCGGTGAAAATTGAGGCGGACCTGGTGGTGCTGGCGACCGCGATGGTCCCGCAGGCTGACGCGACAGCGCTTGCCCAGAAGCTCAATATTCCGTATGACAAACACGGCTTTTACACTGAAGTGCATCCCAAACTGCAGCCGGTGGCAAGCGTCACCAAGGGCATATTCCTCACCGGCGCGTGCCAGTTCCCGCGGGATATTCCTGACACGGTTGCCATGAGCGGCGCTGCCGCGGTAGGCGTGTGCGGCATATTCTCCCAGGATGAAATGTCCATTGAGCCGCGCATTGCCTGCGTTGATACTGAGCGCTGCGTGTCCTGTTTCAACTGCCTGCAGGTATGCCCGTTCAACGCCATAGTGCAGCAGGAGATTGACGGCAAAACCTATGCCTATATACAGGAAAGCCTGTGCACCGGGTGCGGCAACTGCGCGTCTACCTGCAGGGTACGGGCCATCACCGTACGAGGCTTTACCGATGAGCAGATTTACGCCCAGATAAAGGCGGCATTCGGTTAGAAACACGAAATACTAAGCACCAAATGCTAAATAAATTCAAATGATCATAAATTTAAATTATAAACAAACACTATTTTTGAATTTAGCATTTTGAAATTTGGATTTGTTTAGAATTTAGGAATTCAGATTTAGAATTTAGCAAATGGTTTTATATGCCAGAGATTAATGCCCATAATTTCAGAGAGCAGATAAAAGAGCTGTCAGGAGAAGATGTCGGCAAATGCACTGCCGGATGCCCGGTCGCGGTTGATATGGACTACGTGCCGAATCAGGTCATGCAGCTGATCCGCATGAATGAGAAGGATTGCCTGCTCAAGGCAAACACCTTCTGGTTCTGCGCCGCGTGCCAGACCTGTTCCGCGCGGTGCCCGGAGGATATTGACATTGCAAAAATAATGAATACCCTGCGACGGCTTGCAGCAGATGATACGATTAACGTTCAGGCGAAAAAAATACCGAAACTTAACCGCGAATTTCTTGAATCAATACGGATGTTCGGCAGGGTGTATGAGCTGGGGATGGTCATGAAATATAATCTGATGACCGGCCAGCCCCTTAAAGATGTTTCGTTGGCTCCGGCCCTTTTTAGCAAGGGAAAAATAGGGCTGTTGCCGCACCGGGTCAAGGGTCTGGATCAGGTGAAGAAGATAATAAAAGAGGGGAAGAAGTTTTAAGAACAGGAACAAAGGCACAAAGGTAGAAACGTAATAAGGCACAAGGGATAGAAATAAAAATGGATTATGGTTATTACCCAGGGTGCTCTTTAAAAAGCACGGCCAAAGAATATGACAGCACGGTGCGGCAGCTGTGCCTCAGCTTCGGCATTAATCTCATTGAAATTGATGACTGGGTCTGCTGCGGCTCAAGCCCGGTGCACGCGCTGAGCGAGGAAATATCGCTGGCCCTGCCGCTTAAGAACCTGTCTCAGGCCGAGGGCCAGGGCTTGAAAAATATTCTCTCACCGTGCCCTTCGTGCCACAGCCACATGCTGTGCAGTCACGCTGAGATGGAAAAAGAAGGAAGCCACAGGGAGCGCTTGCAGGAACTTGCCGGGAGCCATTACGCGGGGAGCCTGCAGCTCAGGCATCTTGTTGATTTTTTATACTATGACGTTGGTATCGATAAAATTAAAGAAAAAGTCACCCGGCCGCTGACGGGTATTAAGGCGGTTGCCTATTATGGCTGCATGACCCGGTTCCCCGGCATTACGTTTGATGACAGGGAAATGCCGACCATGATTGATGATATCGTGCAGGCACTCGGCGCTGAGGCACTGCCGTGGTCCCACACAACTGAATGCTGCGGGGCAAGCTTTTCCATTTCAAAGACCGAAACCGTGCTGCGGCTGGTGGGAGAGATACTTGAGGCGGCGCGGCTTGTTAATGCCGGCTGCATCATAGCGGTATGCCCGCTGTGCCAGTCGAACCTGGACATGCGCCAGGTTGAAATACAGAAAAAGACCGGAGAGATCTTTAACCTGCCTGTAATATATTTAAGCCAGCTTATCCTCATGTCTCAGGGAGCTTCGAAGCAGCAGCTCGGCTTTTCAAAGCATATGGTTGATCCGAAGCCACTGCTACAGATTAACGGCTAAGGATTTAACCTTATCAGAAAATAATATCATACAGCTTACATGTTACTATACGTAACAAAAAGGTAATTGAGGGATAGAGTCTGATCCTCTATTATCTACCTGAATTTTCTACAGAAAAAGAAAAAGGAGGTAGATATGGAAGAACGCAGACAGCACGATTATCTTTCCGCCATCCA
>JAPLIX010000566.1 GCA_026388865.1 Pseudomonadota bacterium
AGATAACATCGTGGTGCTCTTCGTAGCAGGCTTTGAGGCCTTTCAGTATCTCAATGGTCTCATCAACGCTCGGTTCGGAGATTTCAATCTTCTGGAAGCGGCGCGACAGGGCCCGGTCTTTCTCAAAATAGTTTTTATATTCTTCGTAGGTGGTGGTGCCGATGCAGCGAAGAGTTCCTGATACCAGGGCCGGCTTCAGAATATTTGAAGCGTCCATGGACCCGCCGCTCGTGGCGCCCGCGCCGACAATGGTATGAATTTCATCAATGGCAAGTATGACGCCCGGCTTGTTGTTCAGCTCGGTAATCACGCCTTTGAGCCGTGCCTCAAAATCCCCCCGGAACTTGGTGCCTGCCAGCAGCGCGCCCATGTCAAGTGAGTATATTTCAGTGTTGTGAAAAGCCGTCGGCACTTCCCCCTGAACGATTTTTAATGCCAGGCCTTCAACACTCGCGGTTTTCCCCAAACCCGGGTCACCGACAAAGATGGGGTTGTTTTTCAGCCGGCGGCCCAGCACCTGAATGGTGCGCTCAAGCTCCGTCTGTCGTCCGATGAGGGGATCGATCTTCCCTGCCCGGGCCTTCTCAATAAGGTTTACCGTAAACTTTTCCAGCAGCCCGCCGCGCTTAGGCTCTCCCTTGCGGTCGTGGCGTGTTTCCGCCTCGCGCTCATCAATGTCGTCCTGCCACTCATCCTCGCCGGTCTGCGAGACCCCGTGGGAGATATAATTTAAAATATCAAGCCGCGTGATGCCCTGCTGGGCAAGAAAATAGACCGCATAGCTCTGCTCTTCCGCGAACAGCGCCGCGAGAATGTCACCCGCGTCAACTTCCTTTTTCTCGGCAGCCTGGACATGCAGGATGGCGCGCTGCAGTACTCGCTGGACGCCCATGGTCTGAACAATTTCCCGGCCCTCCTGCTCCGGCATCGCTTTCACATGCCGGGAGAAGAAATCCTCAAGCTGCTGCTTCAGCTCCCTGATGTCAGCACCGCAGTTACGAAGTATCCGGCTTCCCACCGGGTCATGGAGCAGAGCGTATAAAATATGCTCAACAGTGAGCATCTCGTGATGCCTGGTTTTTGCTTCCCTGATTGCGGTGGCAAATGCTATTTCCAGTTCCTTGCTAATCATTTATACCTCTTCCATGCTGCACTTGAGAGGAAACCCGCGCTCTTTTGAAATATGGGCTACCATCGCGACCTTGGTCTCTGCAATCTCGGCAGTGTAGATGCCGCACACACCGATTCCCTTCTCGTGGACATTGAGCATTATCTGCGCTGCTTCTGCGGGTGGTTTATAAAACACTGACTCCAGCACCTGCACCACAAAGTCCATGGTAGTGTAATCATCATTGTGCAGCAAAACTTTATATTGCCGCGGCTCATCGATCCGCTCTTCGCTGCGGGTTGCTATATGCTCTTTTAACTGGGTAAGCTCCTTGCTCATATCCTTCGCGCGACCGGCTCTTTTGAGAAATAACGATAACGTATAATTATCTCTCTTGTACAGTTCAGGGGGACTCTAAAAATAGAATTTTCACCGGGCTCAATGAATGCAACCTATTTTTTTATTCCCTCTGTTCAGCGCAAATCAAATTATTAGAGGTACCCTTAAATTATACACTAAAGGTTTGATGGAAGTCAACGGATTGACCGAAATGAAAAATTGATGCACGTGTTATTCAGTGGTTAGCAGGGATATGCGCAAAAAATAATTAGGAGAGAATGGATGTTTATTAAATGTGGCCATTTGTCTAACACACATTGATTCATTTGGTTCAATTGTTTTTAATCATACACAATAGAAGTATGATTCTTTCACATTAATATATTCACCGCTTTTTCTTAGATACTCCCCCGTGCATCAATAACAGTTGCCATTGTAAAGAGTGTAGACCTGGCCCTTCTATTTCTCCAGTTCGGGTTATCCTGCATAAACTTATTCCTGTGCTCGAAATGACTCTTTAATTATGTATTGAAAAACAATACGGCGGGAGCCGCATTTTGCGGCGATCCGCTGCATCGCCTCGTTGGGCTTTTTTGATTTTAACATACTAAATTTAACAAATCTTATTCTTGACTTTAAATAGCTATCTCATGTATGCTGACTATAAGTAGCATTTAAGGGGATTAAGGTGATGACTGAAATGATTGGTTCCTTTTTAAAAAATAGGGTTGCAGAGGGAAATTGCCTTGAACTTATTCCTCAGCTTCCTGATGAGTCTCTTGACGTAATTATTACTAGTCCGCCATATTGGGGACAGCGAATGTCAAAAGGCGCTGGCGTTGAAGATGATCCGAGGGAATATCTTAGCCTGTTGGAATCTGTTTTTACCTTATGTTTACCGAAATTAAAACGAAGCGGTTTGCTATGGATAAATATCGGAGACGCATATAACACGCCTGTTAATTGGAGCGTTGATGATCGAATATATAGTTCGCTTGGCCCAGACAAGAACGGTCTCTCACCTAACAATTCGGCCTACGTTAAACCTCGTGCCAAGAGAAAAGCTTTCATCGACAAAGAAACTCATTGGCTTCAATATGGCAATTTATTGGCCTTACCGTATAGACTCATCGTGGAGCTATGCAATGCAGGGTATCTTTTTCGGGGTGAGGTGATTTGGAGGAAGAAGAATGCCATGCCTGAAGGTAGGTGCCGCCGCCCTCATCGCCAACATGAACCAATCTATCTTTTGGCCAAGAAAGAGGACCATAATTTCCGGGTTTCCCCTCCGGTCGCAAGCGTGTGGGAATTCCCGAATGAAAAAATCGATGGAGAAGCACATTATTCGCGATTTCCGGAAGAGTTGCCAAGACGCTGCATCGAGGCTTATGATCGCTTCGGTCCCGATGTTGTTGTGCTTGACCCCTTTTCAGGATCAGGCACGACAGGGATTGCCGCAATAAAGCTTAATTGTACTTATATAGGGTTTGAGATTGATCCGATACAAGTTGCTGCCTCCAATAAGAGGATTGAATACGTTGAAAAGAACGACGTTCCTCTTTTCAGATATGCGGGAATTTCCGCCACGATTCGATGAGGAACTTAGAGAAAGCATCATCTGGATTATTGAAGTTGCAAACGCGAATACGAGCTTTTGACTTTTGCTTGGGAGGTGTTGGGTTGGTATTTGCGTTGTAAGAAAAACACGCTGAAAAATACCCGTCATCTTCAATATCTTTTCTCTTTGCGCTCCGCCTGTCTTCACCTTTTCCTAAATTATCTCCGAGTTCACCTTTATTCACTGGATTCTCTGAAGGGGAGCTTTTACAGTCCATTGTCCATAAAGGAGATGTGTATCCCGCTTTGACCAAAGTTTTACTCATCGGGACATCATCTGTTCGGCGTTCGGCAAAGCTTGCTTTTACATGTGCCACGCCGAAAATATGCTTTACCCCTTTCTTGATCCCGATAAGCAGCACGTCCATTTTATCGGCTTCCAAACGTTCGGCAACTCTTATCGACCGCAGATAACGCTCTTTTTCTTCCGTGGTAGCAATAAGTAATTCTATTCCATACGGGTTTAAGAAAGGCCCATAATGTCTTACAAGCACTTCTTCCAAAGCCCAACCGCCGGTCCTTTTCCAGCTTTGAGTGAAATCTAATCGCGCAAACTGAGCAGGATGATTATATGGATCACAATATGCGCGGTACACAATAAACCACCAAAGGTCGGATGGGTTGGCGCGAGGCCATACCTTAACGGCAGCTAAAAAAGCTTTTGCCACAGAGTCTGTTTTTATCGCTTCATTGTTCGATGACGACCCGCTCAATCGAGAGAGTCCATCACGTAGCGTCTTGATTACCTTTTCAAACTGTTCCGTAGTAGCATCCTTCAGTCCATAAATTGCATCGTAGTTTGCGTACTTGAAATGAACTTTAAGATCGTTTTGGTCCTGTATGACATAAATATGCCGTTCTATTTCTGCGGACTCTGGATGGTCTTTAATTCCGCTAACCAATGCGGAAAAGTCGGAACCGATAGCATAAAGAATGGCAACAAGCATATCAAGACTGGGTGTCGTTTCTCCTCGTTCGAATCTTTCAATCCAGCCTGGCCCGAGGATCAGCCTTTCTTCAAGCTCCGATGAAGGAATACCGGCCTTCTCTCTCAACAATTTCAGGCGAGATAGGATTGCGTGGAGGTATGGGCTTGTGGATGCCATTATTCAAAAAAGTCCTTTGGGGTTATTTTTAGTGCTTCTGCAATCTTGACTATATTTACAAGGCTAATATTTCGTTCGCCTCTTTCTACACCCCCGATATAAGTGCGATCCAATCCGCATGACAACGCTAATTCCTCCTGAGATAGTTCATGTTCCTTTCTCAGTTTCCGCAACCGTTGCCCAAACCGTTCCTTTAGCTTCTGTTCATTGTCGGTAGTCATGTGTCACAATATGCCTGTTATGATGATCATAAGTCCACGGACTATAAGTAGCATAACGGGCTACCAACAAAAATTTTGAAGCCT
>JAPLIX010000434.1 GCA_026388865.1 Pseudomonadota bacterium
GTCTGCGGGAAGATCGCGTGTTTTATGATTTTTGTCTGGTGGGCGAGGTCCGGGAGATTATTCCGGCAATCAAGGACCGGCTCAAAGAGGGTGTCCCCATCTTTTTGCAGCGGTGCCCAGAGCTGATAGGCGGCGGACAGAGTGGATAAAAAATCCTGCAGCGAATCTTTTTTCAGTGTAAACACATCCATGCGTGAAACCCTATAAAATAAAGTCCTGCGGATCTTCGGAGTGAAAAGTTGTCAGCAGCGGCTTTGCCTTTGGATCTGTGCCTGAATCATAGCCGAAAAGCAGTTTTGCATCTTGTGCCAGCTTGCGGTTAAGCTTCATGAGCGGAAGGTTCATGGGGCACACGCGCTCGCACTCTCCACAACCGATACATCTTCCGGCAAGGTGAAAGGTGCGGATAATCTGGAACATGAAATTTTCCGAGGTATCAACAGAGCGGCGCAGCCACTGAGGAGTCAGGCTGTCCAGACTGCAGATGGTTGAATAGCAGAGCGGGCATACATTCCTGCAGGCATAACAACGGACGCACTTAGTAAACTGCTGTTGCCAGAATGCGAGCCGTTCTTCCAGAGGTAATGCTTCGAACGCTTTAATCTCATCATAATGGAACGGTTTGGTGGGGAGTTTGTCCCCAATCAGCTTATCGTAGATGACCGGCGTAGGATACCGGCATAACTTGCACAGATCAGCAAGCAATTCTTCTTTGGGCACGGTATGTACTTGGCCGTTAACATTGATGATATAGTTCCCGTTTTCTTCAGTCACTTCTGCTGGTTCAGTCACCTGGGGAAAGCGCGCTTCAATTTTGCGCTGATCAATTGCGCCGGTACAGGAGACCCCGATGATATAGAGCTTTTCCCGCGGCACCCCCTTTTCCTCTAACAGCAGATTAATTGCCCGGGAATCGCAGCCGCGCGCGACAATGGCTATTTTTGACGGCTTCTTTGCCTGTTCAGTGAGGCTGGGCAGGGCTTCTTCCATCATAACATACTTAACAAGACTCATATTGCACAGCGGGGACATGATGAGCTGGTCAACATCCTCTTTGGGCTCAATGAAGGCGGGAGAGACCCTGAAGCCGTAGCTGCCCTTCTTATAGCCGATCAGATATTTGACGTCTTTGCGGCCAAGCGCCCGAGCTGCTTCATCTTTCAGCTTTTGTATACTCATACTGCTTCCCGTAGATAGGCGTTCTGGGGCCCTATTTCCTTTAATTCCTTTGTTATCCCTGTTATGACATCAGCGAACTTCTTTCCCTCCGAGGCGGAAACCCAGCTCATTTGCAGCCGCAGCGGGTTAATGCCGCTGAACTCCAGGAGACTCCGCAGCATGGTAAACCTGCGTCGCGCAAGATAATTGCCACTCACATAGTGGCATTCGCCGGGGTGTCAGCCAGACACCAGAACACCGTCTGCCCCCTCCCGCAGCGCCTGAACGACAAACAGCGGGTTTATTCTGCCGGTGCACATGACGCGAACCACCTTCACATTGGGCGGGTAATGCATACGGGTCGTGCCGGTCAGATCTGCGCCGGCGTATGAACACCAGTTGCAAAGAAATGCGATAATGTTCGGTTCAAATTCACTCATAGCGTTCTCCAAGAGCTGCAATAACGGCGAGCATTTGCTCGTCGGTAAAAGACTTCTGCTGCATCGCGCCGCAGAGACACGCAGCGACACATTGACCGCAGCCTTTACAAATCACTTCATTCACCGCTGCAATCTGCAGAAGGTGGCCGTCGCGCTCAACTGTTTTTAACTCAGCAGGCTCGTGATGCTGCGCCACAGGCCTGCGCAACCGTATCAGGAATATCCTTTGGCCCCTGACAGCACCCGGCCAGGAATATGCCGTCACTTGCGGTATCCATCGGGCGCAGCTTGGGATGAGCTTCATAGAAAAACTTGTCTGTTGATTGCGATAACTTTAATAACTTTGCAATCGCCGGGCTGTCAGCTCGCGGCACCATGCCGACGGCAAGCACCACGAGATCAGCTTCCACTTCAACGGGATGACCCAGCAGGGTATCTTCCGCCCTGACGATGAGTTTATCGCCTCTTTTAAAGACCTCGGAGACATTGCCCCGGCGGTACATAATTGCGCCCGGTCATAAAGCTCCTCAAAGCCTTTGCCAAAGGCCCGTACGTCGATATAAAATGCCGTGACGCGCGCGTCCGGTATCTTGTCTTTTATCAGATGCGCCTGTTTTGCGGTGTACATGCAGCAGACCCGCGAACAGTATTCATTGCCGATCGACTTATCGCGTGAGCCCACGCATTGCACAAAAACCACATCTTTGGGCTTCTTGCCATCAATCATGATGTCCCCGAGGGTGGGGCCTGATGCTGAAGACAGCCTCTCAAACTCCAGTCCGGTTATCACATTCGGGTACAGCCCGTAGCCCAATTCCGGCTTTAAGTGCGGATCAAACGTATCAAACCCGGTTGCGACAACGATAGTGCCCACATCAACCTCAATGAATTTTTCCTTTTGCTTGAGATCAATCGCCTTTAAATCCTTACATACCGGCTCACATTGCTTGCACTCCCGTCTCAGGGTATACCGGCAATAGGCTGGATTGATAACGAAACGCGCCGGCACGGCCTGGGGGAAGGGAATGTACAGGCACTTGGTTTTAGAGAGGTTCAGGTTAAATTCATCAGGCATCTCTACCGGACAGTACGCGACACAGGTGCCGCAGGCATTACATTTATCTTCTACAATGTAGCGCGGTTTCTTTTTAATGGTGACCTTGAAATTTCCAACGTATCCTTTAACATCCGTCACTTCAGAGTAGGTGTGCATTTCAATATTGGGATGATTGCCGACATCAGACATTTTGGGCGTCAAAATACAGGCTGAGCAGTCAAGGGTGGGGAAGGTCTTGTCGAGCTGCATCATATGGCCGCCAATGCTGGGCTCTTTTTCCACCAGATAGACCTTGAACCCCTTGTCCGCAATTTCAAGTGCGGTCTGAATGCCGGCGATGCCGCCGCCTATGACCAGTGCGCTGGGGATAACATCCACTTCCTTTTCTTCCAGCGGCTCAAGGAGGCCGGCTTTAGCTACTGACGCGGCAAGCAGCCCCCGGGCCTTTTGCGTTGCTTTCGCCTTATCTTCATGGACCCAGCTGCAATGTTCCCGGATATTCGCTATCTCGAGGCAATACGGATTAAGGTCGGCACTACGCAAGACCTTGCGAAACGTCATCTCATGCATGCGGGGTGAGCACGAAGCCACAACAATACGATTGAGCCCCAATTCCTTAATGTCTTTTTTGATCAGCTCCTGCCCGGGATCCGAACAAAGGTAGATATAATTTTTAGCAATGGTGACGTGCGGAAGAGTAGCGGCAAACTGGGTAAGTTTTTCAACGTCGACCGTTGAGTTGATATTAATACCGCAATGACAGATATACACACCGAGCTTTACGTTTCCCATGCGTAGTGCTACTCCATTACCTGGGTTACCAGTTCCATAAGATCTCAGACTTTTATCCGGTCCTCAACGCCCGTGCTCTTTACCGCGTCCTCAAGAGTCAATATGCAGAACGGGCATGCGGTCGCGAGTATCTCGGCGCCCCGCTCAAGCGCGTCCTGTACCCGGATGGTTGCGGTACGCTCCTTTGCTTCGTGGGCTTCTATCCACATTCTGCCGCCGCCTCCTTCACAGCACAGGGAACGTTCGCGCGCCCTGTCCAGCTCGACAAATTTAATGCCCGGAATACTTTGAAGGATTGCCCGCGGCTCATCGTAAATCTGATTCTGTCTTCCCAGAAAACAGGGATCATGATAGGTAACCGTTTTTTCTAATTTCTTGCTGAACTTCAGCTTCTTTTTCTTGATCAGCTCTGAAACAACCTGGGTGTAATGCTTGACCTCAACGGTGAGTTCAGGATATTCGTTTTTGAAGGTGTTATAGCAATGGGGCGATGTGGTAATAATCTGCTTGATAGGAAACTGCTTGAACATTTCAAGGTTCATCTCTTTGAGCGCATCAAACGACCAGATGTCGCCCATGCGGCGGATTTCATTGCCGCAGCACACTTCATCATTGCCTAACGTGCCAAAATTGATTCCCGCTTTGGTGAGTACGGTGGCAAGGGCGATTGCTACTTTCTGCAACCGGGAGTCGAAAGCCGGCGTGCAGCCCACATAATAAAGAATTTCTGCATCGGCAATACCTTTAATATTTAATCCCTGTGCCCATTCTGAGCGCTTCTCCTGGCCGATGCCCCACGGGTTCCCCCGGACTGAAATGCTTTTCAAAACATCCCGGATTTTGGGAGGCAGGTGGCCGTCTTCCACCAGCACGCTGCGCATGCTGATAATCATGTCAGTATGTTTTATGTTTTTCGGGCAGCGTTTAACACACGTCATACAGGTACTGCAATCCCATAGCGTCTCTTTCTCATAGGCGATATTTTCTCCCTCGCTGTTCAGGGTATCGTAGAGAAGCTTGCGGATATTAAAATGCGGCGAAACAACCGAGATAGGACATCCCCCGGTGCATTTGCCGCACTGAATACAGGGGAATAACGGCTTTCTTTCAATATGCGCTAAACGATCGGTCTCAGATGACATAGCTTAGCCTGTTGCCATATGTTGATATCAATTAATTATTACGAGGTGATGAAGTGCTTTTATATTTACAGCAGCATTCACACTCAATGCACAATGTTCTGATTCCGTTTATGCTGAGACGCAATATGGCAGGAAAAAAATGACTGCGGTCATATTACAGATCAAAATTCTTCTTGTCAAGCCGATTTTATCAGCATGTTTAAAAAATTGCAACAGCGAATGATGAAAACATGCCGAACAATATTCCAGGTAAGCGCTCCAGTTGCCCGCTGCGGCGGGCACAATACTTCTGTATTTAATTTTAATATTTCATTGCCTGATGTAATTTGATTATAGACATATTTGCTGAAATTTATTACATAACTAACCCCCAGCCCCAAGCCCCTAATCCCTACACCTGGTATTGCTTCTTTATCTCCTCTTCCACCTCAACCATCTTCTTCTTATACATCTCCAGCTGCTTCTGAAAGTTTGAGAGCGGATGGGTGAGCTTGAAGCCGATAAACATCTGCTGCTGCCAGTCTTCGAGCATCTCACAATTATCAGCATTATAAACTTTTTCCATCACATTGGCCTTCCACGGCTGGCGGGGAGGGATGCCCGCCTTTTCGCCTTTTGCTTTACCGACCACCAGCGTTGTCATTGGTATCACCTTGTCAGGCAGGCGCAGCTTTTCCTTGAGATATGATAAATCAAGCAGCCCGGTTTTGCCGGTTTCGGAAAGCATGATGCTTTTCAGCCCGAGCGCCTCTGCCGCAATAGTCATGTTCATGGCGGCAAGGCCCGCGTTGAATAATGCAAAAGAGATATTTACATACGGCGTGTCTTTTAAGTCAGGGAAATGATTTTTAAGGCGGAACATGTCATCTCATATGACTATAGCCTGCATGCCGTTGAACGGGATGGGCCGGTCAAACACCTCCCGCCACTGCGCCCTGGTAAAGGTTATAAAGCTCCAGGTCTGGAGGTTTACGGTACTTGGTGCAAAGCGGCCGGCTTCAAGAATCGCCAGAAAATTATCCTTATCAATTTCCTCGTCAGTAAAAGCTCTGCAACTGCGGCGGCTGAGGATGAGATTCATTGTTTCCTGGGAGCGCTGTTTTTCCGCGACCTGCGGCTTACCGGTAAAAAGAGAAAAAATGTTTTTGAGAATCCTGATCATGGTTTTTTTAAAACCCTCCCATTCTAATAAAGAACGTCTGCTGAAAGCTGACAGCTATTGTTTATATTTCTCTATATATGCCTTAACATTAAACTTTGATTTGCAGCCGTTATAGCTCATGTAGCGGATTTTCCCGAACACCGGCCGCTCGCGCCAGGCACGGTCATGCACGCCGCCGATTGACCAGGCAATGCCGGTGTAGCCATTCGGGTCGCGTCCGTCAAGCTCGTATTTGTCATTAAGATATGTGGCAATCTCCATGGCATCCTCGGGCGTTTCAGTCCACTCAAGGATTTTTTTTGCCCAGTACATGCGCAGGTAGCCATGCATCTTGCCCTTTTCCGTCATCTCGATTTGAGCTGCATTCCAGAGGTAATCATGCGTTGCGGCATTCTCAAATTCTTTAAGAGAATAAATGTACTCTCTGCGATCTGTGCGGTGTGCATCGAGTGTCTTGCGTGCCCATGCAGGAAATCCTGCAAACCGGTCATAGTTTGGATTATAGAAACAGAAGTTATCTGACAGCTCCCGCCTCACCACCAGCTCTTCAATCAATGCTGTGGTTGATTCAGTTTTCCCTGCCTGCCGTGTCACTTCGAGTGCCACCCGCTGGGCGGAAAGCTGGCCGAAATGAAGGTACGGCGAGAGATTTGACTGGCCGTCTATGGTGGGATCGTTTCTCTGGTCGTTGTAGTTTTGCAGGCGGCTGTTCACAAAAGCGTTCAAAGCATTTTGTGCAGCCTTCTCTCCGGGTATGAACCAATGGGCCTCGCCGAGACTTCCTTTAAAGTTCAAAGATCTGAAGGCTCGTTCCCAATCAATTCTTATGCCCGGAGCAGAAAGCGTGAACGGGTGTTTTTTCAGCGGAGGAAAATCATCCAGGAATTCAGGCAGCAGCCGGTTGATTTTGGGCCGCAGCGTATAAGCACCGTATTCCTGTTTAAGGGAGGCAGCCCGGCAGGGGACAATGTTATGCGCGTCAACTTCAAAAAAAGGAATAGCAATGTGATGTACTGCTTCATCTTTCCAGTCTTTTTTAATATGCAAAGGATCAAAATCAGCTATCAGGGTGTGTGCCCGATGTTTATTAATAAATCTGGGGACCTCCTTGGCAGGCGAGCCAATAAGGAGGGAAAAACCGATGTTCTTTTTAACAAGCGCTGCTTCTACCTCGCGCAGTCCCTTTATCATGAAAGAATAGTGCCTAGTGGTGGCAGATAAAAACTCAGGCACCAGACAAAAGATAACTGTGAGCGGCACTTTTTGCTCAATAGCCAGTTTTTGCGCAAACAAAAGTGCCCAGTTGTCATGTATCCTCTGATCCCTGCTCATCCAGTAGACAACCGGGCCGGTATTAGCGCTCCTGGCGGCATTGATTACATGGATTCTTCTTTGTTTCATTTATATTTTTTAGAGAGTTATGAAGTTAGCATACGGATTATACTTGTTATTAAAATGAGATAAAACATAATTTTTTGTTAAGAAAAAGGCGTTTGACTTTTACCATCTTTTATAGATATTATCTTTAGTTTCTAAGCATAACACACTTACTTTTTAAAAATATCAAACTAAAAAATAGGGAAGGTCATGGAACCACGGAGGACACTGAGAAATCCTCTGTGGTCTCAAAAATTAAATAATATCAGCACACACTAAGGCGCAAGGTCTGTAATGGCAGGATGATAAGGCAGCATGTTTAACATACTGCTGAGGGAAATAAAAAGGGGCTGAAAAAGAGAAAAAAGCAGAGAACACAGAGGGGGGTCATAAACAGTTGTCACTCATGCTTTGGAGAGCAGCATTTTCGTTTCCATGTTTATTTCATGTTTTCTCTGTGTGCTGTGGTTGTGTTTTAACAATACTGTTTTCAATCTGAGGGAGGATTTATGAGCGATTTAAAAGAGCGGTTTAAACAGTGGGAAGAAGGGAAGGTTAATAAGGCGTTGAGTAAATATCCTGAACGGAAGCAGGTTTTCAACACGACATCAGGCCTCGAGTTCAAACGCCTTTTTACCCCCGCGGACATAGAGAATACTGATTATCTCCGGGATCTCGGATTTCCCGGCGAGTATCCTTTTACTCGCGGCGTGCAGCCGACCATGTACCGCGGCCGGTACTGGACCATGCGCCAGTACGCGGGCTTCGGCATGGCCGAGGATACCAACAAGCGCTATAAATATCTCCTGGAGCACGGCCAGACGGGACTGAGTGTAGCTTTCGACCTGCCAACCCAGATCGGCTATGACTCTGACCATGAGCTGAGCTACGGAGAGGTGGGCAAGACCGGCGTTGCCATCGATTCGCTGAAGGATATGGAGATTTTGTTCGACGGCATTCCGCTTGACAAGGTAAGCACCTCAATGACCATCAACTCAACTGCTGCAACGCTTCTCGCCATGTATATTGCGGTTGCCGAGAAGCAGGGCGTGGCAGCGGAAAAACTGCAGGGCACCATCCAGAATGATATATTGAAAGAATACATTGCCCGCGGCACCTATATTTATCCGCCGGCCCCGTCAATGCGGATTGTTACCGACATCTTTGCCTTCTGCAAGGAGCAGGTGCCGCAGTGGAACACCATCAGCATCAGCGGCTATCATATGCGCGAGGCAGGGTCTTCCGCGGTGCAGGAAGTGGCCTTTACCCTCGCGGACGGCATTACCTATGTCGATGCCGCCATCAAGGCCGGGCTTGATGTGGATGCATTTGCAGCGCGTCTATCCTTCTTCTTTAACTGCCATAATAACTTCCTGGAAGAGATTGCCAAGTTCCGGGCAGCACGGAGGCTCTGGGCGCAGATCATGAAAGAGCGGTTTCATGCCAAGAGTCCGAGCTCGCTTATGCTCCGCTTCCATACCCAGACTGCAGGGTGCACATTGACCGCCCAGCAGCCCTATAACAATGTGGTGCGGGTGGCTTTTCAGGCAATGGCTGCGGTGCTTGGCGGCACCCAGTCCCTGCACACGAACTCCTTTGACGAGGCGCTGGCACTGCCCACGGAAGATGCGGTGCGCGTGGCGCTCAGGACCCAGCAGATCGTTGCCAGCGAAACCGGGGTGGCTGATACCATAGACCCTCTGGCCGGATCCTATCTGATTGAGTCGCTCACCGCGCAGATTGAGGAGGGAGCAAAGAAATATATTGAAAAGATTGACCAGATGGGCGGCGTGATCAAGGCTATCGAGACCGGCTACATGCAGAATGAAATCCAGAACAGCGCCTACCAGTATCAGAAGGACGTGGAAAAGGGCGAGCAGGTGGTGGTGGGCCTGAACAAGTTCACGGTTGAGGAAAAGCCCCTGGCAAATCTTCTGCGCGTTGATAAGAAGAAAAAAAAATTCCAGAAGGAAAAGCTCGCAAAAGTTAAAAGCGAGCGGGATAATGGAAAAGTACCGGCTGCTCTCGCTAAACTGAAGGCAGCAGCCCAGGGATCTGCAAATCTGCTGCCGCCGACGCTTGAGGCCGTTAAGGTCTACGCGACGCTGGGCGAGATTGCAGATACGCTGCGCGGGGTGTTCGGGGAGTACCGGGAGAGATAGGGCAGAGGACAGACAACAGAGGACAGACAACAGAAGACAGACAAGAGACAACAGAGCACAGAGGGCAGTTGAAGAAACATAATTTTAGAAAGCTGCAAATATATCAGCGAGCGGTAGAATACGCGGTAGAAATTTATAAGCTGAGCAAGCTGTTTCCAAAAAAGAAGAGTTATATGGATTAACCAGTCAAATACGCAGGGCGGTAATATCCATATCACTCAATATTGCTGAAGGCAGCGGCAATAACTCAGTAAAGAAATTTAGAAGATTTCTTGAGATTGCACTGCGTTCTACATATGAAGTTATAGCATGTCTTGAGATTGTCCTAAAACTGAACTATTGTGATAAGGAAGCGTTTAACAGGTTAGTAGTTGAAGCAGATGAAATAGCAGCTATGATTAGTGGCTTTTCAGAAAGTTTAACTCAGAAAACAGAGGACAGATGGTCAGACATCAGACGATAAGGAACCGTCAAACTACTCTGCGCGTGTCTGTCATCTGAAAGTCTGTTTTCTGGCAGCTCTTAAAAAGGTTTCCATGGAAAATAGTGTTTTACCAAAATCATACGAACCGCATGAGGTTGAAAGCCGGTGGTACCAGTTCTGGCTCGACAACGGGTATTTCAAGCCTG
>JAPLIX010000339.1:0-8278 GCA_026388865.1 Pseudomonadota bacterium
GGCTCCGGAGCACTGGCAGAAAGTCGCTTGGATAAAAGGGAAAAAAGATGAGTGCCGCAAATATGACGCCGTGGTTTATCAGGTCGGCGCCACACCATTACCGACGAATGGCAGGCCATGAAAATAGCGCTTCTTAATCCGCCTACGCCGGACAATAAAAAATTTATCCGCGAAGGACGCTGCACCCAGGAGCAGGGTGTGTGGGCAACGCTCTGGCCGCCGGTGTCGCTGGCAACCATCGGCGCTGTTCTTGAACAGGACGGCCACGAGGTGCGGGTTCTTGACTGCGCTGCTGCAGGTATACCCTGGAGCGGGCTGGGTGCGGAAATTACCCGGTCTGCGCCGCGCCTCATCATCTGGAGCACCGGCACCCCGTCCATACATAATGATTTAAGCCTTGCCGCTTTCATAAAGGAAATTGACCCGGCCATAACGACTGCCGTCTTCGGCACTCATGTTACGGCTTTGGACCGGCAGTGCCTGGAGCAGTTTCCGGCCCTTGATATCATTGTTCGCAATGAGCCTGAGATGACGGCCCGGGAGCTTGCGCGTTCTCTGCAGGACGGCACACCCTGCGCCGGCATCCCGGGAGTGACTGCGCGCAGCGCTGCAGGAGAGATTATTGCCAGCCCGCCGCGGCCCTTTATTGAAGACCTTGATACTTTGCCGTTTCCCGCATGGCACCTGCTTGATAACACCCTATACCGGCTGCCGTTCCGGGAAGAGCCGTTTCTTATCGTGGCACCGCTGCGCGGATGCCCGTTTAACTGCAGCTTTTGCACCTGCCAGACCTACTATGGGAAAAAATTGCGCAAACGCTCCATTCGGCGTGTGATACAAGAGATTGAATATGATATGAAGCAGTTCGGGGTGAGGAATTTTTTCATCTGGGCTGAAACCTTTGTCGTTGATAAGCGCTATGTGGAGGAACTGTGCCGGGAAATCATCCATAGCGGCCTTAAAATTTCCTGGACGTGCAACAGCAGGGTGGATACGGTTGATGCATCGCTCCTGCAACTGATGGCGCAGGCCGGCTGCTGGATGATAAGCTTTGGCATAGAATCGGCAGAGCAAAAGGTGCTGGACGGCGTGGATAAAGGTACGACCGTCGAGCAGGCCTGTGCTGCTGTGGCTGCCGCACGCGGGGCGGGCATTAAGACCGTTGGCCATTTTATTCTCGGACTTCCCGGCGAGACCAGAGAGTCGCTTGACCGCACCATCGCATATGCATCGGCTCTGGGTCTTGATCTGGCGCAATTTTACTGCGCCGTGCCGTTCCCGGGAAGCAGGCTCTATGAAAAGGCACTGCAGGAGAAATGGCTCAAAGACACTGACTTTTCACATTTCAACCAGGACAGCGCCATTATGGAACTGCCCACCATCTCCGTGGCTGATGTGAACAGATACCGGGCACGGGCTTACCGGAGCTTTTATTTTAATATTAAGAACAGTTACCGGTTATTGAAGCTCATGGGCGTTAAAGACATAGGCAAGACCCTGCGCACAGCCCTTGATTTTCTCGGCTGGACGAAGTAAGAGAAATACGGAATGCGAATTGCGGAATACGGAATATAATAAATGATAAATAAAGAAATGGAATTGCAGGATAGTCTAATATATAGGTATGAAACAGAATGATTTAAAAGAGCGCACCAGAAATTTTGCCTTGAAAGCAATTAATCTTGTGGAAGTACTGCCAAGAGGACGAATCTCCGATGTTCTGGGCAGGCAATTGCTTCGATCTGGTACATCTGTTGGTGCTAATTACCGGGCTGCATGTAGAGCAAAATCTTCTGCAGACTTTATCTCGAAGATGGGTATCGTTGAAGAAGAAATTGACGAATCACTATATTGGATGGAATTACTTGTATCATCAGGCTTGGTTTGTCATGATAAAATTGCTGATCTTTTGAATGAAGCAAATCAATTAACGGCGATAACTGTTTCTTCAATTAAAACGGCCAAGCAAAATAAACGATAGTTTTTAAATTCCGCATTCAGCAATCACAAATCAGCATTTGTAAATCCCGAATCCCGATCGGAGGATAATTATGTACATACTGGGCATCTGGGACGGTCATGATTCCGGCGCTGCACTGATTCAAGATAACCTGATTCTGGTTGCCATAAACGAGGAGCGGCTGACCCGGAGAAAGCTTGAGATACGCTTTCCGGAACATGCCATACGTGCATGCCTGGAATACGCGCACCTTGCACCGCGCGATATCAGGCACATAGCCGTTTCGACCGCTGATTTTTCTAAAACACTTGCCCGCATCTTTCCCCGGACCAAAGAGGAATACTACCTCATCAGAAGACGCAAAAAAGCTCCGGGCTTTCTCAGCACCGTTAAGAAGCGGGCAAAATACCGGCTGACGGAATTCGGCCCGAACCCCGTTATGAAACGTTTAAGTGAGATGGTCCTGAAAAAGACGCTCGATAGCGCGGGGTTTTCAGATTACCGCCTCTACCTTATTGACCACCATCTCTGCCACGCTGCAGCAGCAGCCTTCTGCAGTGGCTTTGACCGGGCGCTGGTGCTTACGGTTGACGGCATCGGCGATGCGCTTTCAGGAACCGTGAGTACTCTGGACGGGGGCAAACTTGAACGCAAGGCTGAACTTTCAGGGAAACATTCCCTGGGCATCTTTTTTGAGCACGTGACCAATCTCCTTAATATGCGGGAGCTTGAGGATGAGGGCAAGGTCATGGCGCTGGCCAATTATGCCTATCCGATACCTGACCAGGAAAACCCGCTCCTGGAACTCGTGCATATTGAGGGGCTGCAGGTGCGCTGCAAATACGAAAGCCTCGCGATGTATGACGCGCTTAAAATAATATTATGGAAATATCCTTCAGAGCAGTTTTCCTACATGGCCCAGCGCGTTCTTGAAAAGAGAGTTACCGAGCTGGTGCGCAACGCGGTGATCAGCACCGGCCTGAAGAAAGTCGCGCTGTCCGGCGGGGTATTTTCAAATATAAAAGTAAACATGCTGATCAGGACCATGCCGGAGGTTGAGGACTGTTTTGTGTTTCCCCATATGGGAGACGGCGGGCTTGCTCTGGGGGCGGCACTGGCGGCAAACTATGAGTTCAGCGGGACAACGTCATACCGTCTGGACGATGTATTTCTGGGTCCGGAATATTCTGCTGCCGAGATGAAGACGGCTCTTGACGCAAGCGGCCTTCAGTACCGACACTGTGAAAACATTGCACAGGAGACGGCGTTACTCATCAGCAAGGGCTCGATTGTGTTCTGGTTCCAGGGACGGATGGAGTATGGCCCGCGGTCACTGGGCAACCGCAGCATCCTGGCGCTGCCTAATTCAAAACGCATCCGCGATCTGTTGAACCTGAGGCTGAAAATGCGCGTCTGGTATCAACCGTTCTGCCCCTCAATGCTTGAAGAAGATGCGCTTACCTATCTTGACCAGTATAACGGTGTGCCGAACCGCTTCATGACCATGGGTTACATGGTGAAAGATGATAAACAGGAGGAGGTTGAGGGCGTTATCAGCGTGGATGGGAGCTGCCGGCCGCAGATTATCCCCGGCACGGGATCGCTCTATGGGAAGCTGCTGCAGGAGCTGAAAAACCTGACCGGCACCGGAGTTCTTCTCAATACCAGCTTCAACGTTCACGGCGAGCCCCTGGTCTGCTCTCCGCAGGATGCCCTCAACACCCTGAAGAAAACGGGCAATGAGTACCTGGTAATGGGGAATTATCTGGTAACGTTTAAAAAGTAAAACATGAAACCACAGTCCCGAAAGCTTTCGGGGTCACAGAGAACACCTCTGTGTTCTCCAGCGGAATTTCCGCTGAAGCATATAACGGCACTCTGGTCAGCTTGGAAACCTGAACTGCAATGTCAAATGACAAAATCCAAATGACCAATAAATGTCAAATGTCGAAACCGCACTGCAAACAAAAAAATGGTTTTGAAATTTTGATTTTGAAATTCATTTGTAATTTGAGCTTTTAATTTTGTCATTCAGGTACTGTCAATAGTTCTATGAAAAGAGGAGGAGATATGGAACCACAGAGTTCACGGAGAAATTCTCTGTGGTCTCAATGCTATAAAATCTGGAAGGCAATAATTTAAGAATTTACCGTTTTTTATCTTGGGGAGTTCCTGAATTTAAAATGTTTTATTCTTTTTGTTTCCCGGTAGCCTTTCAGTTACCTGGTAATGGAGCAGTGGGGGGGAGTGAGAATACAGAAGATAACAATAGAGAGGACACAGAGGGGAGGTAATAAAAATTCTATCAACGATATGAAATATAATATTTTCTCTGTGACCTCTGTGGTTAATTTTTTTAAGGAGTGATGATGAAAAAAGCCTATCTGCCTTTTATCCTGAGCGGTATTTTATTTGCCGGCGGCGCAGCAGTTCTCGCCTGGTGGCTGAGGTCCTATCCATCATGGACGCTGCAGGAGCAGCTGCAGATTTTTTTTCTTCTGTTTCTGGAGATCACCTTTTTTCTCATGGTAATTGCCATCGGTCTTAATATGCGGTGTTTCCGGGCGCTGTGGCAGGAGATTCCCCGGAAGGTGCGGATGCTTGCCGCCGCCATTATTATCGCGGGCCTGGTGCTGGTGGTATTTGTTGCCCCGCGCATTCACCGTATTTACTACGACGAAGATATATACGAAAACATCGGGCAGAATATCGGCTGCCAGAAAACCTCCAATGTGTATTATGGCGGCGGACTGATGGAGGGGATGGGAACGGTGTGGAAAAATTATATTGGCCGGGCCGGCATGTGCAACGAGGGAAAAAATGAATACGGCGAGTACAGCTGCCTGCGCCTTGAATATAACAAAGAGCCGAACGGCTGGCCGTATATCCTGAGCGTGGTGTACCGCCTGTTCGGCGTCTCGGAGCTGGCCGCGTTTTTTACCAACAACCTGCTATTTATGCTCTCAACGGCTGCAATTTTTTTGATTGGGTATTTTCTTTTTACGTCTTTTAAACCGGGGCTGTACGGGGCTTTGATGTTTGCCATGACACCGGAAGCGCTGCGCTGGTCAAACACGGTAGCAGTTGAGCCCAGCGCCGCGTTCGCCGCAGCCGCGGCCCTGTGCAGCATGCTCTTCTTTCTCAAGAACCGGGAAACCCGGTCGCTGTTCCTTGCTGCCGTGGTGTGTGCTTTCGCGGTACAGTTCAGGCCCGAGTCGCTTATGATGGTGGCGGTCGCGGGGCTCGCGCTGTTGCTGCTGGGGACCGGGGAGCTGAAGCGGGGACGGTTCTGCCTGTGTATGGCGATCTTCTTTGTCCTTATCATCCCGCACTTTGTCCATCTCTACGCGGTAAAGGACGTGGGCTGGGGTGCCACGGGGCCCAAATTTTCTACGCAGTATTTTCAGGGTAACTTCAGGAGCAACTTCCTGCATTATGTCAGGAACCAGCAGTTCCCGCTGATTTTCACCATCCTGTTTGTCCTGGGTGTTATTCTCAAGGGAGGCACTGAGAAGGCATATCCGTGGAAGCAAAAGCTGATACCCGCAATCTGGTTCATCCTGTTCTGGGGAATTTTCATATTTTTCTATGCCGGCAGCTATACCTACGGGGCTGACGTGCGATTTGCGCTGCTGTCCTACATACCCATTGCGCTGATTGCCGGTTATGGTGCCGCGGCTCTTGAAACCCTGGCTGAGGGAAAGCTAAAAATTATATCTCCCGCCTATATCCTCTCGTGTGCCATCGTCGTCTCATTTGTTTCGTTTGTGCCCTATGTGCGCACGGTGGGGCAGGAGGCGTGGGCGGCGCGGGCTGACCACGAATATGCAAAGGAAATGGCCAAAGCGATTCCCGATGATGCTGTGGTGCTTACCCACAACCCCAACATGTTTCTGGTCTGGGGCAAGAATGCTGCCCAGGCATCCCTTGCCACCGAGCAGACCAGTTATTTTAATAACTTTTCCAGCCGCTACAAGGGCGGCATCTATTTTCACTACAACTTCTGGTGCAATGTGTCTGACCCCCTGCAGCAGTCATTCTGTAAAAATATCCTCGACCGGTTCAAGTGCACGCCGGTCCTGACCTTCAAGGAAAAAGATTACACGTATATTCTTTACAAGATGGAGAAATGATATGCTCATCAGGTAACCCCAGATACCATTGCAGAAATGGGGATTTATTTTCTTGTAGAACGGGGGAAAATCAGCGCCATATATGTTTAGTAATTAGTAAGACTTTTTAAAAAGGCGGAGTTATTTATATTGGCTCCGCCTTTTTTGCATCTATATATTGTGGTGTCATCTTAATGGTCAAAATGCGCGCCTACTGCTATCAAGCGCATTGGCCAATTCTGCTAAAGCTATTCACCACTTCATTAAGAAGTTATCTTTAATATGTCAGATCGAGTTCAAATTACTGCTATACTGCGGTCATTTTCAGTCTAAGGTATTACAGCTTATTCCTTCATCTTTTTAAGAGTCAGCGCTTCGCGCACGAGCCGCAGAATATCATCCACCGTGAACGGCTTGTTTAGAATATGGTTCACGCTGCTCTTCTCCATGTCATCCTTATCCAGGTTAATGCCCCAGCCCGTTATGAGGGCAACTGCTACCTCCGGGGCTATCTTCTTTACTTCTGTTGCCACCTCCCACCCTGACATGCCCGGCATGCCGAGATCGGTAAAGACCATGTCAAAGGCCCTGCTCGCTAAGATCTCCAGCCCTTGCCTGCCATCCCTGGCTGCAGCCACCTCATGACCGTGCATCGTCAAAATGTCGCGCAGCAGCTCCCGCACATCTTCTTCATCATCAATAATGAGGATTGCTGCTGTTTCTGTTTCCGTTTTCTTCACTGCCTGCGGTGGCTCCTCCTGTGATACTTTCTCAATCTCCTTCAGGGGGAACCGGATGACAAAAACGGTGCCGCTTCCATCCTTGCTCTCAACGGTAATGGTCCCCTGATGCCTGGTGATAATACCGTATGATACGCTCATACCCAGGCCAGTGGACTGCGGTCCCTTGGTGGTGAAAAAAGGATCAAAGATGCGCTCCACGACGTGGGGCGGCATGCCGCTGCCGGTATCGGTCAGCCGCAGGCACACATGCGTATGTTCCTTAAATGTCTCGACCCTGATGGTTCCTCCCCCGGGCATGGCATCCAGCGAATTGTTGATGAGATTGGTGAGCACCTCGCGAAGCTCTGCAGGGCTGCCCAGAATCGGGGGCACATCTGACAGCTGTTTAACAATGGTGAAATATATGCCCTTGAGCTCCGCTTCATCCTTCCACCGGCCACGGGTCAAATCCAGCGCCTGCGCAACAACTTTATTGATATCAACCGCGACAGCGTCCTTATCATCAGGCCTGATGCGGGCGAATTCCTGAATGCGTCTCACGGTTTCGGCGCCGTCAGCTGCTGCCCGCTCAATCACTTCAAGACCCTGCTTCAGCTCATGGTACGCTTTGCGCCGCTCTGAGCCGGCGAACTCCTCCAAATGCATCCGCAACAGCTGTGCCCGCCCCAGTATGGCGGCAAGCACATTGTTAAAATCATGGGCAACGCCGCCGGCCAGTTCCCCCAGGTCCCGCAGTTTTTCCGCCTGCAGCAGCTTTGTTTCCATGGAGCGCTGCTCGGTAACATCCACGCCGGTTTCAAGCACGCCAATAACCCTGCCCTCTGTATCTTTAAGCTGCGTGCCCCGGGTAAATATTATTTTTTCTTCGCCGCTTTTGGTGGTGATAAACTGGTGGTAGGGACTGACAGCAGCGCCGCTGGTTATCTCCTGGGTCATTTTAGCAAATGCCTCCCGGTCCATGCGCATCGGGATAGTTTTGAGCAACTCTTTCCCCAGCACCTCGTCCCTGCAGTAGCCGGTCACTTCCTCGGCCTTGCGGTTAAAAAGAATCACCTTGTCTTCAAGATCAAGGGCAATGATGATCACATCGGCGGTTTCGATGATGGTCCGGGTAAACTCTTTTTCCTGCTGCAGCGCTTTATCGGCGCGCTTGCGTTCACTTATGTCGCGCACTATGCAGGAAAAGAATACCTCATGACGGGACTTCCAGGTGGCAAAAGACATCTCGGCGGGGAACTCCTCGCCGCTCTTTCTGAGCCCGGTAAACTCAAATGAGATGCCGCCGAGATCAAACACTCCCGTCGATACGACCCGCTCTAATCCGCCCTGCATATACTCGTGGTAGCGCTCAGGAATGATCAGCGTAAGCGGCTTTCCCAGCATCTCGCCCGCAGTATAGCCAAAAACTGATTCAGCAGCATTATTCCAGAATAGTATGATCGCCTTGCTGTCAATGCAGACAA
>JAPLIX010000339.1:8286-10933 GCA_026388865.1 Pseudomonadota bacterium
GCTGAAGCGCTCTTCGCTTTCCTGCTGTGTGTCCTCGGCCTGCTTCTGTGCGGAAATATCGCGGGCATTAATGACAATCAACAGCTGTCCCGCTGCATCTGCAATCGCCTTGCCCACGCTCTGGAGCGTCCGCCACGACCCGTCTGCATGACTGCACCGGCAAATGGCGCTGCGGAGAAACCCCGGCTGCTGCATGGCGCTGCCAAAAGCGGTGAGGACCGTGCCGTGGTCATCAGGATGGATAAACGTGGTAACATCTTTACCGAGCATTTCCTCCGGTGTGCGTCCGAGTATTAGTTCTGATGAGGGGCTTATATACTGCAGTGTTTTGTTTCCGTCTATGGTGATAATAAGGTCCGATGAATTTTCTATAAGCAGTCGCAGTCGCTTTTCGCTCTGTGCTAAAGCCGATTCAATGCGCGCGCGTGCGGAAACATCCCGCACAACACCGATAAAATATCTTTGCTTATCAACCGTGCAGACAGACTGGGAAACTTCAGCAGGAAATTCTTCGCCGTTTTTTCGCACGCAAACAGAAGCGAATGTTTTGCCAGGCTTCTGCAAGGTTTCTGCCATGCGGCGTTCATCAGATCGAACCTGCTCGCTGGTGCGCTTTTGCTCCTGCAGGAGCATGACCGCGTTCTCGCCTACGATCTCATCTTCAGTGTA
This sequence comes from Pseudomonadota bacterium, assembly GCA_026388865.1. Taxonomy (GTDB): domain Bacteria; phylum Desulfobacterota; class WTBG01; order CAIYCZ01; family CAIYCZ01; genus JAPLIX01. Next base: position 8,956 of record JAPLIX010000339.1, read on the forward strand.
TCCGTAAATAGCCTCTGCTCCCTTATTCCAGAAGATAATATGCATGCTGTCATCTACAATAATAATTGCTTCCGGAGCTGCGTCAACCAGAGACAGAAACAGTTCCTCCCGGCCGCGCATTAATTTCCTGATTAAATGGTTTCCCTGTTTCACTGCCATACGTTCTCTCCATGCCAGCGTACTGGCAACAATATGTTTACGAGCGGCTGTCTCTTTAGTCTCTTAAGACTTTATTTCTTGCAAAATTGAAAAGAAAAATTAAAAATCTGGAACTCAAGAAATCAGGAAATATTTGTTTTTACCTTTGTGAGTTCCAAATTCAATCTTCTTTGTTTTTTTTTAGTCTTTGCGGTTAACTTTGGTTCCGGCTTGTCCGGGTTAGGGAACCTCTATAATTAACAAACTGTCACTCCCGTAGAGAGACTGTGTTGTAATATGAATTCTGGTAGCCGCAATCCCGAAAGCTTTCGGGATCAGCTTGCGCTTGTTGGTACATGATATTGCAATACATTACGCAGCCTGAAGGCTGCGGCTACAACCCCTTTTTATAGTGTGAGACAGTCTCGAAAGCGGGAGTCCCGTTCCCGACTAAAACATTCGAGGACAAGCTTTCACGGGAATGACATTTTTTAGAGGCAGCCTTTAAACTATTACCGTGCGTTTAATGGTCTTCACCACCTCATCGGGATTATCAAGGATGGTGACCAGTTCCAAATCAGCGGGTGAAATAAGCGTGCGCGCCAGCAGCGTATCTTCAATCCACTTCCAGAGCGGCTGCCAGTAGTCAGAGCCAAACAGGATGACCGGAAATGGTTTGATACGCTTGGTTTGAATCAGGGTGATTGCTTCAAATATTTCATCAAGGGTCCCGAACCCGCCCGGCATCCCCACATAGGCCTGGGCATATTTAACGAACATCACCTTGCGTACAAAAAAATATTTGAAGCTGAGGCGTATATCCGCGTAGGCATTCGGCTCCTGCTCCATGGGCAAATGGATATTGAGGCCCACCGACTTGCTGCCGCCTTCCCGGGCACCTTTATTTCCCGCTTCCATTACTCCGGGACCGCCGCCGGTTATTATATGATACCCGTTTTCCGCCAGTTTGCGCGCGATCTCTACGGTCTTTTCATAGGTATCGTCACCGGGCCGGACCCGGGCTGAGCCAAAGATGGAAACACACGGATAGATATCAGACAATGTTTCAAAACCTTCAACAAACTCAGCCATGATCTTGAACATGCGCCAGGTATCCATCACCGTAATCGCATCAACGACGTATTGTTTCTCAATCACTCTTTTATCCTTCATCTCGTTCATATGCCTTGTTACTCCAGATCAAAGCTTTCATTAAATTTTGGAATCACTACCTTCCACCCCAGCCGGGCTTTTATTTTTTCAGCAAGTGACGCTGAAGCATCGGCCTCACCGTGCACAATGAATGTTTTCAGCGGCGGACGGTTGAATCCCATGAGCCAGGCAAGGGTCTCGTTGTAATCCGCATGGGCTGAAAATCCCGAGATGTTTTCAATCTGAGCCCGCACCGGTATTTCCAAGCCATGAATCTTGACCAGCGGTTTTCCCTCCAGCAGCGCCCTGCCGCGGGTTCCTTCTGCCTGGTAGCCGATAAACAGCACGGTATTATTTTGATTGGGCAGCCGGTGCTCCAGATGGTGGAGGATGCGGCCGCCATCCGCCATCCCGCTCGCGGAAATGATGATGGCCCTGCCCGGTATGTTATGCAGGGCTTTTGACTGCTCCGCATCCTTTAAAAACTGTACCCGGCTGGTCTCAAAAATATGCTTTCCATTCAAAGCAAGAATCCGGGTCTTGAGGTCAAAGTCTCCGATATATTTCTTGAATATCTCGGTAGCATTAACCGCCATGGGAGAATCAACATACACCGGGACTGAGGGTATTTTCTTTTGCTCTTCCAGCTCCCGGATAAAAAAGAGCAGCTCCTGGGTGCGGCCCACGG
>JAPLIX010000587.1:0-354 GCA_026388865.1 Pseudomonadota bacterium
GTATGAAAACGGCGCGGCAGACCAGACATTGGCATGTCCGCGGGGTGTTGTCCACTCAACGCCATAGAGCAGTATCAGTTTCTGAGAATGGTAGCCGGGGTCGTCCCAGTGCGCGGGATTCCCGCGCAGCGATGTGTCATGGTCAGTGATTACAAAAAAGTCGAGTTTTTTGTCCTCGGCGCTTTTAATCACCGCAGCGATGGGGCTGTCACCGTCGCTGTAGGATGAATGCGCGTGGAGGTCGCCCTTATACCAGGCGCCGGCTGGTATCTGCGCATGACACAGGGCCGCAAACAAAAAAGCCTCAGCGCACGTGAGCAGTATCGTCAGGACAAACAATACGCGATGCCGGTA
>JAPLIX010000587.1:397-779 GCA_026388865.1 Pseudomonadota bacterium
TAATGAGCACTAACAGGCTGTTGAAAAACACCCATCGGTCCCGACCTGCGTCGGGATTGCGCTCATTCCCGATAGCTATCGGGATCATTGCGACGTACTGGAAAGTACGCCTCATTCCTCATAATTTCGCGCGCCTTGCATCTGGATGTTTTTGACCAGCCTGGGAGAAAACTACTTTTTCAAAAACCTGCAAAATAAATGATATATTACCAGCAATCAGTTGTTGTAAATTATTCTTTAATTATAATAACATTTTTTTATTGCAAGGCATATAGTATTAGCTGGACTGATAAAGGAATTTATTGTTAATATATCTAACACAAAAATTGTATTGTCTAACAGCCTTGGAGATACGTTTTACATGAACAAACAGAAAAAAACA
>JAPLIX010000587.1:852-2019 GCA_026388865.1 Pseudomonadota bacterium
CCGTCTCGGAGGCCGTGCAGAAAAACGTTCCCGTGCAGCTCTTCAACATCGGCAACGTGGAGGCGTACAACACGGTATCGATCAGGGCCCGGGTCGGCGGGGAGCTGCAAAAAGTATTTTTCAAAGAAGGGGATGAGATTAAGGAAGGCAGCGCCCTGTTTTTACTTGACCCGCGCCCTTATGCGGCTGCTCTGAGGCAAACAGAGGCAAACCTGGTGCGTGACATTGTGCAGGCACAGAAAGATTACCGGGACACGAAGCGCTACGAGGGCCTGATTGGGAAAGGTGTGGTCAGTAAGGAACAGTATGACCAGGTGCGCACTGCAGCGGATGCAGCCGAAGCCGCGGTAAAGGCGGACCGGGCAGCGGTCGAGAACGCAAAACTTCAGCTTGAGTACTGCACAATCCTTTCACCCATTAGCGGGCGCACCGGAAAGCTCATGATCCAGATGGGAAATATGATAAAGGCCAATGATGAGACACCGCTGGTCGTCATTAACCAGATAACACCCATTTACGTAACTTTTGCGATGCCGGAAAAAGATTTGCCTGAGATCAAGCGCAGCAGGAACGCGGGAGCCGTAAAGGTGGAAGCAATCATCCCGGAAAGCACGGCTGCGCCGGTTGCAGGTGAATTGACTTTCATCGACAATGCCGTCAACATCACTACCGGCACCATTCTTTTAAAAGCGACCTTTGCCAACACTGACCGCGCTCTCTGGCCGGGGCAGTTTGTCAAGGTCGTGCTTACACTCTCCACGCGGCCCAATGCCGTTGTGATCCCCTCGCAGGCTGTCCAGACCGGACAGAGCGGCCCCTACGTGTTCGTGGTGAAGAAGGATCTGGCCGCGGAGATGCGGGCTGTGGTACCCGGTTCGTCACACAATGGAGAGACGGTCATTGAAAAAGGTGTAAAGCCGGGTGAAACGGTTGTAACGGACGGGCAGCTGCAGCTCTCAACCGGGGCAAAAGTTGAAATAAAGAAAACTGAAAGACAGGGTTCATGAACATCGCTGAATCTTTTATCCGCCGGCCGGTCATGACCACGCTGGTCATGCTGGCATTTCTTATTTTTGGCTATTTCGGCTATCGCGTGCTGCCGGTGAGCGATCTGCCGAATGTGGATCTGCCCACGGTCCTGGTGTCCGCTGCGCTGCCCGGTGCGAG
>JAPLIX010000307.1 GCA_026388865.1 Pseudomonadota bacterium
GCCGCAATGTGCTGGAAGTGCTGGAAGTGGTGCATGAGGCGGTGGAGTGGGCCCGCAGCGGACACGGCCCGGCCATTGTGGAAAATGAGACCTATCGCTACAAAGGCCACTTTGAAGGCGACCGGCAGAAATACCGCAGCATGGATGAGATCCACACGTACCGGAAAAACCGCGATCCCATTGATAAGTTCGAGCGGCTCCTCATTGAAGAAGGGTGTCTGACCAAAGAGGCGGTGGCGAAGATCCGCGCTGAAACAGCCGCTGGTATAGAAGCAGCAGTACAGTTCGGGCTTGATTCACCATTACCTGAGCCTGAAGATGCTTTGAAAGATTTGTACGTCAATCCGTGAAGGAGAGGGTAACCATGGCAGTGCGAGAAATCACCTGCTCCCAGGCAATCGCTGAAGCCCTTGCCGAAGAGATGGAGCGGGATGACACGGTGTTTATTCTGGGAGAAGACCTGACAAGTAACGGCGGCATCTTCTGCCAGTTCAAAGGCCTGCCGGAAAAGTTTCCCGGCCGGGTTATTGATACGCCCATTTCCGAGACGAGCATTGTCGGCAGCGGCGTGGGAGCAGCCCTGACCGGCATGCGGCCCATCGTTGACATGCACTTTGCTGATTTCGTGACCACCGCCATGGATGAAATCGTCAATCAGATGGCAAAAATCCGCTATATGTTCGGCGGCCAGGCAAAGCTGCCCATGGTGCTGTGGGCGCCTGACGGGGCAGGTATTTCCGCTGCCGCCCAGCATTCACAAAGCCTTGAGAGCTGGCTGGTGCACACGCCGGGGCTCAAAGTGGTGGTGCCGTCCGAGCCTGCTGACGTGAAGGGCCTGCTGAAAGCAGCTGTGCGCGACGATGACCCGGTCATATTTTTCCAGCACAAGCGCCTGTTCAAACAGACCGGCCCGGTGCCTGAAGAGCCGTATGTTATACCGCTGGGAAAGGCCGACGTGAAGCGCGCAGGCTCTGATATCACCCTTATCACCTATTCCCGCATGACCTATGAGTGTCTTGAGGCGGCGCGCAAGCTCGCGGAACAGGGCATTCAGGCTGAAGTGCTCGATCTGCGAACGCTGAAGCCCCTGGACTTTGATCTTATTGCGCGGTCAGTGAAAAAAACCAACCATGTCGTGGTGGTCCACGAAGCATGCCTGACCGGCGGCTTTGGCGCGGAGATCGCCGCCCGCATCGGGGAAGAGCTGTTTGAGCATCTGGCAGGGCCGGTTGTGAGAGTGGGTGCAAAAGACGTTCCCGTGCCGTTCAGTCCGGTGCTGGAGCAGTATGTTCTGCCCCAGGTCGAAGATATACTGGAAGGAGTGGATAAGGCCCTGAAGCGCCAGCGGCAGGTGTTATTTATTCCCCGGGCGGCAAATGTGCGGTAAACAAACGGGCCGTGACCTGTTGGCCCGGCCTGATCTAAATTGGCGGACACGTAATAAGGGATACTTCCCCTGCCGGGTAATAAAGGGTGTATCCCTTGTTTTTTTTACCGGTTACGGGTCCTTAACTCCTGTTCAGCCGTAACGTGACTCTTCCTGCTTACGGAGCAGCTACATGGAAAAAAATATTTGCGTGAAAATATCCGAACTTCTGAAGATGGTAAAGACTAATAAACCATTAGTCCATCATATTACCAACTATGTTACGGCTAACGCTTGCGCCAACGCGGTGCTCGCAATAGGCGCGTCCCCGATAATGGCTGATGATGAGGATGAAGTTGCGGATATTGTTTCTTTGTCCTCCGCGCTGGTTCTGAATATCGGGACCTTAAACAGCAGGACCATTGCATCCATGCTTAAAGCCGGGGTAAAAGCCAATGATCTTGGTATACCGGTGGTGCTTGACCCGGTAGGCGCCGGAGCAACTGCCCTGCGCAGCACAATTGCCGGGCGGATACTGCGGGAGCTGAAGCTTGCCGTCATCCGCGGGAATATGTCGGAGATAAAAGCCATAAGCGGACTCGGGGCAACAACTAAGGGAGTTGATGTTTCGGCCCAGGATATAGTTGCAGCAGAAAATCCGGACTATGGCAAACGCATTGCAGAAAATCTGGCCTCCCGGCTGAACTGTGCTGTAGCCATAACCGGCGCGATTGATATTGTCGCAGGAGCCGGGAAAACATATTTAATAGCTAACGGCCATTCAATGCTGTCAGGCATAACCGGTACCGGGTGCATGTGTACATCACTTATTGGCGCGTATTGCGCTGTTACCGGGGATTACCTCAGTGCCGCAACAGCGGGCATTCTCACCATGGCATTGGCAGGAGAGCTGGCGTATGAACGGCTGCCCGCTGAAGACCGGGGGGCAGGAAGCTACCGGGTGAAGCTGCTGGATTCCCTGTTCCAGCTTGACGGTGAAGACCTGCTGAAAAGAGGGAGGGTGCGTGAAGGGTAAGGCAGCCATTGACTGCACGCTCTACCTGGTAACAGACCGGGAGCTGTTCCCCCGTATCAGGATCGCCGAAGCTGTCGTGCAGGCGATTCTTGGAGGAGTGACCATGGTGCAGCTGCGGGAAAAGAATGTTTCTTCCCGGGACTTTTATACAGTCGCCATGGAGATAAAGGAGATCACTGACCGCTATAATGTGCCGCTCATCATAAATGACCGGCTGGACATTGCCCTGGCAATTGACGCCGCGGGCCTCCACGTGGGGCAGGATGATCTGCCGGCGCGCGTTGCCCGAAAGCAGTTGTCCGGAACAGGAAAAATTCTCGGCGTATCTGCCGCCACCGTGGCGGAAGCTCTGCAGGCGCAGGTTGACGGGGCTGACTACATCGGTGCAGGCAGCGTCTTTACTACGGATACCAAGAAAGACGTCCGGCCGCTAAGTCTTGAGCTGCTGAAAAAAATAAAGCAGGCCGTAACAATACCGGTGGTAGCAATCGGCGGCATCAATGAAAATAATGCCGGACTGCTTCAAGGTACGGGTATTGACGGGATAGCGGTGGTAGCGGCGATACTGGGGAAAAAAGATGCGCGAAAAGCTGCTGAAGAGGTAAAGAAAATAGTAACATTCATACATTAGCCGGGAAGCATTGTTGTCGAAGGAAGCCTGAGGGAGAAAACATGAACAGCAGCATCAACACTGTTACCGGAACCATCAGTCCTGAGCAGCTCGGCCGGACGCTCATGCACGAGCACGTGTTCGTCGAATACGGCGGCCCGTCAGCAGAGGTGCTCAAGCCCGGGCGCCGGCATGATGAGATCGTCTCCATCTGCACTGACTACCTTGAGCAGATACGGGCTTTCGGCGTGGAGACCCTGGTCGATCCCACCACGGTTGATCTTGGCCGCAATGTAGCGCTGCTGGTTGAGCTCGCGGGAAAAACCGGCTTCAACATCATCTGCGCGACCGGCATCTACAGCACCGCCACCTACGAGCGCATGCGCGAGCGCCTGGGCGGCAGCCCTGAGGCAATAGCTGAACTGTTTATAAAAGAGCTTACCGAAGGCATCGCCGATACCGGGGTAAAGGCGGGCATCATCAAGGTGGTCACCGGCGCGCCAATGATTGACGAAGAGGAGCACGAGCTGCTGCTTGCTGCTGCCAAAGCCTCGGTGGCGACCGGAGCCGCGATCATCACCCACACCGAAGGCATACTCGGGGATGAGCAGCAGCTGATCCTGACCAGTGCCGGGGTGCCGGCGCAGCGCATCGTGATCGGCCACAGCTGCCTCTCGAGAAATTTTGATTACCATATGCGCATCCTTAAGAGCGGCTCCTACCTTGCTTTTGACCGCTTCGGCATGACCGGCATGCCTGACGAGGTGCGCGCGGCCTCGATGCAAAAGCTGATTGATGCAGGACGGGCTGCGCAAATCATGGTTTCCCACGATTCAGTCTGGTACTGGGTGGGCGGGCCCAAAATCGGCAGCGGCGCCTATAAAAACTGGGTGCCGACGAACTTTTTCGAGCGCGTCATTCCCATGCTTCAGTACGGCGGGACAACGGATGACCAGATCGAGACCATGCTGCGGGAGAACCCGCGGCGGTTCTTTTCCGGAGAGAAGCCCCGTCCGGTCGTGTGAAAACCATATCCGCAGCTTATTTCTTTCAAGGCGCATGAATATATATAAGAGCGCCATCCTTTAACCTGCTTACAACCTCCTCTATAGTATTCCGGGCCACTGCCGGGCAGCCAAGACTTCTCCCCAGCCTGCCGAAGTTCTCAAGTATTGATCCCCAGCTTACATAGTCAGCGCCGTGAATAACAATGTCGCGTGCCAGAGCATTATTGTTGAGGCCCTGCTGCAGGCCGTGCAGATGCAGGGAGAGGCCCTGCTCACCAATAAAAGTCTCTCCGGTAATGAAAAACCCTTTACAGCTTTTATGGGAATTAACGTCATTGGAGAAGTCCCGGGCAAAGATGAAGCCTGACTCCTTACCGTGCGCTACCAGGCAGCTTGTGACCAGATTTTTGTTAGTATCATAGATGAATAATCGCTTCACAAATGAGGGCTTGGTGTAATCGATGACCGCCAGATAATTTTTATTTTCTATGAGGGACTGGTTCTGCCGGTAAAAGGCAGCTGCAATTTTAAAGGCATCCCTGTTTTCCGCGCTGAAAAATATAAATGCACCGGCACCTGCTGCCAGTACGGCTAACAGCGCGCTCCACAAAAATAATTTTAATTTTGTTGTGAACATGTGCTGAGGCCTGTTTTTCTTCGCTTACCCCGCTGAATATCATTATTCCCCAGGGACGGAGGGAACAAGGTGCAGGGCGTGCGCATATGCCTGATGAGCCTGATAGTCTGCACAGACAAAAACTGCCTTTGCACCGCAGCCCTTATAATGCTATGAACAGTACAGACAATAATCCCTTTAATCATTTTCTCTGCAAAAGCACAACTGTTTTTGAAAATACCAGCACACTATGGAGGAGGGTCAAAACATGGCAACAATGTATGGTTGGACAGGGGTTATGCTCAGGGTAAATCTCACCACCGGGGAAACGCAGTCCGTACCGACTGCTGAACTGGCGGAAAGATTTGTCGGGGGGCGGGGTTTTATCTCAAAAATCTACTGGGACGAGGTTGATACCAACACTGCTGCCCTGCATCCTGACAGTCCCCTGATGTTTATGACCGGCCCGCTTGCGGGAACCTCTGCCATTGCCGGCAGCCGCTGGTTTATCGCCGGCAAGTCACCGCTCCTGTATCCTGAGCAGTTCGGCCTGGGAAGCGTGGGCGGAAGTTTTGGCGTAAAGCTTAAGGCCGCAGGCTATGATGGCCTTATTATTACCGGCAAAGCCGCAAAGCCGGTCTATATGTACCTCCATGATGGAAAGCTGGAGCTGAAAGATGCGGCCGGGCTCTGGGGGCTGGATACCTTTGCAACGCTGGAGCGTCTGCATAAAGCGCACGGGGATGCTTCAACTGCTGTGTGTATCGGCCCTGCCGGGGAAAAACTGGTGCGCCTTGCCCTTGCCATGAGCGATCACGGCGCGTGCGGCGGGAGCGGCTTCGGCGCGGTGATGGGCTCTAAGAATCTAAAAGCAGTGGTTGCCGCGGGCGCGCAAAAAATTTCTGTGGCGCGGCCGGAGGACCTCAAGGCGGTGAACAGCCAGATCAGGTCTCTTATTGAGGGAAAGATTCTGATGGATCCTAATGTTGAGGGACTGGAACTTATGAAACGGACGCCCTGCCCCGGCTGCCCTTCAGGCTGCCCGCGGGGGCTGTATAAACATGTATCAGGACGGGAGGAGGTCAGAAAGAATTGCCAGTCGGTCTATATGTATTATCTCTGGGACATGAAATACCATGGCGAGTCAACTGCTGACCCGTTCCTTGCAACATCCCTTGCCAACCGTTACGGCCTGTGCACGCAGGAGCTGGGAAACCTGCTCTATTTTCTTGATGCGTCTGTTAAACAGGGCCTTGTCTCTGATGACAGCGCGGGCATTGCCCTGTCACAGATGGGAAGCCTTGAATTCATAGAGCGGCTGACCGACATGATCATCTCACGCAAGGGCATCGGCGAGGCGCTGGCAGAAGGCACCATGCGGGCGGGCCATGCTGTGGGAAACGGCGCGGAAAAGCTTCTTGAAAAACGCATGACCCGGAGCGGGTTTAACGCGGAAGCATACAACCCGCGCTACTTTATTACCAACGCGCTCTTCTATGCTACGGAATCGACCAGCACCATGAACCAGCTGCACGAAGTGTGCTTCCCCATAATGAAATGGGTTATGTGGTACGCGACCGACGGAGCCATGGCACCGTTCAGCACCGAGGTGCTGCGAAATATCGCAAAAAAATTCTGGTTAAGTGAGAAGGCAGTTGACTTTTCAACCTACGAGGGAAAGGCAGCCGTTGCGACGCTGATCCAGAACCGTGAGTATGCAAAGGAAAACCTTGTGGTCTGCGACTTTTTTTACCCGCTTACTACTGCTGACGGTGCCGCGGACTATACCGGTGATCCCACCCTTGAGAGCCGCCTGCTTTCCGCGGTGACCGGCATTGAGTTTGATGAAGCAGGCTATTACAAAACCGGGGAGCGGGTATTTAACCTGCAGCGCGCCATTCAGGGCCAAGAGGGCCGCGTGGGCAGAAAGGATGACCGGGTAAACGAGTTTTATTTCACGGATAAAATGGAAGAGGAAGCGGGTTTCCTGGGCGTCTTCAATCCTGATTTCATGCTTCCCGGGCCGAACGGAGAGCTCATATCGCGAAAAGGCGCGGTGCTGGAACGTGACCAGTTTGAAAAAATGCTGGAAGAATATTACGCTATCCGGGGATGGGATGTGAAAACCGGGCTGCAGAAAAGAAAAACTCTTGAAGAACTGAAACTTGCTGATATGATTCCCGGGATGCAGAAGCAGGGGCTGGTCGCAGAATAAATTTTTGCTTCAGTAAATTTATTAATTACTAACTGCTGCAGGGGTAGGATCTATGTATGAGCACCGGTCACAGCCGCTTCTCTCCCGGCGCCTCTTTGTGCGCCGCCTCTTACGGCACTGGCTCATCGCATTTTTAATAATTCTTGGCTCACTGGCCGCAGGCATCATCGGGTACCACGGACTGGAGGGGCTGCCCTGGATCGACTCTCTTCTGAACGCCTCAATGATCCTTGGCGGCATGGGGCCGGTGAACGAACTACAGACGACCGGAGGAAAAATTTTCGCTTCCTGCTACGCGCTTTTCTCAGGGATTATCTTTTTAGTTGTTGCGGGGACCCTGCTGGCTCCATTGATGCACCGCTTCCTGCATCAGCTGCACCTGGATCAGGATGAGGATTCAGCAGGGGAAAAACAGCCGCGGAAAAAAAGATAAAAATACTCCAGGCTGGACAGGCGTTGGGGAGATAACATTGAGAAGGATTAGCGATTAACCCCTATTTTTTCTGTTTCACTGACGACGGGGTTTCAAGCTTGCGACGTGCCTTGTTGCTCAGTCGCAAAACCTTTTTTATTACTTCCGGCGGCCTTTCTCCTTTACCATCGCGTATCGCTGCCGCAGCGATCTGAAATATTTCACCATAAACTGGCCGAAGTTGAACAGATAGGTGCAATAGGCAAACAGCATCACCAGCATCACGTCCCGCTCGCTGCAGCCAAGATACCGGAAGGTATCGTATCCTCCACCAGTGATAGAAAGTGATCCAGTTCCTTTTTGTTGCCCGTGTTGCTAATATCGCCGGTGTGCAGGATAAAGAGCGGGTTGAACTGTGCGGCAAGAGTAAGGGATTGTTTATAAGTTATATCATTATCTCTGCTGTCCCCGAGGACCACGAAAATAAACTCTTTTGCTGAAGCCTTTTCTGCTTTGGCCTGAAATTTTTCAAGTGAACGCTCATAAAGGGTTGCAGCGCTGCCGGCTGAACAAAGTGAAAGGATCGGAAAAACACAAAAAAATAAAGTAACGGAAACAAGCGCAGATATTTATTATTTTCCATCATACCTGTTTTACCAGAGCCGGGGATTTAAAATCTTAATAATAGTATACCGATGCTTTTTAAATTATCATATGCTACCGTAATATAAAATTCCACAGCTTTTGTGGAAATCCTGTTATAAACCCCGGTTCAAAACAATTCAGAGCCGCACAGCAAAAAGAGATTCAGCACATTGCTCAGTTTTTGAGCATTGATAAAAATAAAGTTATCAGGATGTAAGGAAGAGCAGGAAATAGTATAGTATGTTAGAAAAAGCGATTCAATGTGCAGTAACAGCCCATGCAGGACAAAAAGATAAAGCCGGCGAGCCGTATATTTTACATCCTCTCAGAATAATGATGAAAATGGACAATCAAGCCGGGATGATTGCAGCGGTGCTGCATGATGTCGTGGAGGACAGTAGCGTGACCCTGGCTGATCTTCGCGCCGAGGGGTTCTCAGAGGAGGTTATCGCGGCGGTTGATCATCTGACACGCAGGGAGGGTGAGGCGTATGAAATCTTTATTAATCGCCTCAGACACAATCCGCTTGCTGTCAAAGTGAAGCTGGCTGACCTGGAGGACAACATGGATATCCGGCGCATTGAAAATGTGACTGAGCGTGATATTGAAAGGATGCAAAAATATCAGACTGCCCGGGAAAAATTGAGCGCACCCTGAAAATACCGGCTGGCCATATTTGTTTAGAGAAAAACCTGCGCGCTGCAAAAAACAAGGCTCCGCAAGGAGATATTATAACGAGGCTGAGATGAATTTAAGGAAAGGGTTTTTCAGGCTCACCCTGGCAGGTTCTTTATGTATAGGGCTTGTTATAGCAATACTATCTTTTTTTGAGGAAATCGACTCAGCCCAATTTAGCCTGGCTGAAAAGATAACATTAAATTTACCCATTGCAGACATCAGTACCAATCCAACCTATGAAGAGCAGCTGCTCTATAATGAATTAAAAGAAGCCGGTATGTCGGATAAAGACCTGGCTGCGCAGGGGCTGGATGTCTCTAAGCTGCAGCAAAACTCATCAACAGCAGTTGAGAATGCTTTTAATAAAAGAAGGCGCCAGATATATGATGAGCAAACAGGCTGGGGAACCTTAAAGGATAATCCGGGGATTATTTTAGCTGTTTTTAAAATGACATTGCTGTGGTTTGCAGCAGTATGGATTCTGTACTACACGCTTTATTTCATTATCGCGGGCTTTACCGCCAAAAATAGAGGGAAGGGGTGCTGGTGACGGCAGAGAAAACAACCGGTAACGATAAGCGGTTACCAGCATATCTCTCGTGCAGGGCCTGACCTCGCTTCTCACCTGCCGGTTCAGGATTTTTTTGCAGGTTTCTTGCGGGAAAAAATTCCCTTGAGCGTATCGAGCAGCTTCGTACGCTTGCGCTTCTTCGGCTCCGTGGACGGCTTGAAGTCTTCACCGTACTTTTTCCGGTAGTAATCAAGCCGGCTTTCAAGGGGCTGTTTACGGTCCGGGTCTTTTCTCTGCTGCTTTTTTTCCTCGCGATGGCGGGGTTCACTCGCTGGCAGCACTGCTCTCTCAGGACGGCGGCTATGCTCCGCTGCGGGCTTTATCATTTTTCTCTTTCTTGTATCGGCCTCTCCGGGCACGGCCGCTACAGCGTGTTCCCGCCCGACCAACGGTTTTTCAGCGTGTTTCGGCCGCTCGAGGTGACGCGGTTTCTCCGTTTGCCCCGTTTTCCCGGCGTGTTGGGGCCTCTCGGCGTGTCTTGGCTGTTCCGGGCGCTTCTGCTTTTCGGCATACCTTGGTTTTCCGGCGCGATCAGTTCTCTTCTCCGGGCCTCGTCCCCGTTTCTCCTCGTGGAAGCGCATGCCTCGTGATTTATCATCGGCATATTCTGCCTCTTCAGCAAATGCAACCGGGATTTTGATATTGATAAGGGACTCGATCGCTTCCAGGCCGTACACGTAGCGCTCACAGACCAGGGTTATGGCTTTTCCTTTCTTACCGACACGGGCGGTGCGGCCGATCCGGTGGACGTACGCCTCCGGGTCCGCCGGGAGGTCGTAATTCACGACGAGATCGAGGTCATTGATGTGCAAGCCGCGCGCAGCGACGTCGGTGGCGACGAGAAAGCGTATTTTTCCGGATTTCATCGCGTTGATGATCGTCAGCCGCTTCTGCTGGGGGAGGTCGCCGATGATGTACTCGCAACCGAAGCCGTTGTGCGCCAGCCGCTGGGCCACCCTGATGGCCGTGCTCTTCATGTTGGTGAAGATAAGCGCGCTGGACGGTTTCTCCTTCCTCAGCAGGCCGAGGAGCAGGCTCAGCTTCTCGTCCCTGCCGACGTGGTAGAGCTCCTGCGTGACGGTATCGACGGTTACCTGCTCCGGCGCGACCTCGACCTCGACCGGGTCGTTCATGTACTCAGCGGCGAGTTCCCGCACCCGGCTGGTGAGAGTTGCGCTGAAAAGCATGGTCTGGCGGTGGCTGACGTCAGGCATCTTTTTTACCATCCGCCGGATGTCGGGGAGAAACCCCATGTCGAAGAGCCGGTCGGCTTCGTCAATGATGAGCATACCGATATTGTCGAACTTGAGTTTTCGCGACTGGTTAAAGTCGATGAGCCGCCCTGGTGTGCCGACGATGATGTCAACCCCCTTCTGCAGGAGATGCTCCTGCCGGTCGTATCCCACCCCGCCGTAGAAACAGCCGGTCCGGTAGGGCAGGTGCGCGCCGAGGATTTTTGCCTCATCCTCGATCTGGATGGCGAGTTCCCTGGTTGGCGCGATGATGAGTGCCCGCTTCGAGTTTTTGTAGCTGTCCTGGCTGAAGAGCTGGAATATCGATACCAGGAACGCTGCTGTTTTTCCTGAGCCGGTCTGCGATTGCACCATGACGTCCCGGCTTTTGAGCGTGTGCACGTAGGTGCGCTCCTGCACCGGCAGGCACTCCGTAAAGCCGGCATCCTCGATGCCCCTCATGAGGTTTTCATTAAGGTTAAGTTCTGAAAAATTCATTTTGCTTTTTTCTCCTGTACCGTACCATCGCTCTATGCCATGCGAAAAATAGAGGGTAGAACCCCGGCGTATGGAAAGACTGCTTTATCAGGGCTATCGCAGTTACTAAAAAACCTCCACCAGCACGCAGGATGATCGAGGACTATCCTTCACTGCTTTACGCATTTCCCGTGGCAACAGGTTCTAGCATGATCCCCTTCCGTTCACCGTGAGTGAAAAACCGCCACAATTATATCTAAAGTTTTAAAAATATCAAAGGAATAAAGGTGATTCTCTTCATTTGTTATAACACCGCCCGGTGCCGCCGGATCGTTCGGGAGAACCGGGAGGCAATCATCGGGTACTCTGTCCAGGGTTTTTATTGGCCGGTGGTGAGAAATTATTCCACTCTATTGTAGCCCATTTTAAGCCGTTTTAACCCTCAAAAAAATCTGTTTTTAGAATAAAAGGACTTCCAGAGGGACTTCCGTTCTTACGATGACTATTACCGAATTTAAAATGACCGATGATTCTATTAAATTGCTGCAAGCTCTGTAGAGCCGCTTATTTAGCAGCTAAACCGGCACAGAGAATTTCAAGCGCGTTCCAGGAGACAACCTCTGCTTGTTCCCTTTTCTGGTGGCGATCCCCGCCATACACCACAAATCTCTTTTCCTGACTGTTTGCAAGTGATTTCCAGAAATTCAAATTCTTAAAAAAATCTCCGGTTATGGTTTCGCCGGACTTAATCTCAATGGGTATCAGTTTGTTATTTTCGTCAACTATGCAGTCAATTTCATGCCCGGTCTTGTCTCGCCAGAAATAGAGCGGCGCCCGCATGCCTCTGTTGGCATAATATTTTACCAGCTCGCCCATGACAAACGTTTCAAATATCTGTCCCCGGTGTGGGCTTGTCACGATTGCAGCAGGGTCTCTGATGTTGAGCAAATAACACAAAACACCGGTATCAAGAAAATATAGTTTCGGTGACTTAATGAGGCGTTTGTTGAAGTTGACGAAATGAGGCTGCAGGAGAAAAATAATAAAGCTTGCTTCAAGCACAGACAGCCAGGATTTTGCCGTATTATGATTAATGCCGCAGTCATTGCCAAGTTCCGACAGGTTCAACAGCTGTCCGCTTCTGGCAGCACACATCTTTATAAATCTGGTAAATGTTGACAGGTCGCCCACATTCTTTATTGAGCGCACATCGCGCTCAACATACGTGGCGATATAATTGGCACACCATTCTGCGGGATTGAGTTTGCGGTCATAAATGCGCGGGTATCCCCCAGCTGATAACTGGTTATGGAGGTCTTTTCGGGCAATGTTATTTTTGTGAAGTTCCGCAAGGCTCAGGGGATAGAGCGTCAGGAGTGCTGTTCGTCCTGCAAGTGATTGTGTTATTGTATCAAGCAGTAACAGCTGCTGCGATCCGGTGAGAATGAACAGACCTTCTTTCTGTTCCTCATCCACCAGTGTCTGTATATAAGATAAAAGTTTCGGCGCTCTTTGAATTTCATCAATAATAGCCCCACCAGAGAGTTGTTTTAAAAATCCCCGCGGGTCAGTCTCTGCATACTTCAAGAGAAACATAGCGCTTGTGAGGGAACACTGTCTTAACCAGCGTCGTCTTTCCTGACTGTCGAGGTCCGGTAACAGTAACCACTGGGTACTGTTTGGAAGAGGAAATGAGTTTTTTCTTCAGAAATCGTTCAAACATGAATTTATCATAAAATAAAAATGGCCTGATTGTCAATAAAAATAACAAAATGGCCAATAGCTGTTTTTGTATTTCACGGTTTGCGGGCAGCCCATAACCGGGGCTTCCAGAGAGGCTGAAGCAAAACAGGGAATCAGCCTGACTGGCTAACTCCCTGTTCTACTATCAGAAAATGGCGGGGACGACGAGGCTCGAACTCGCGACCTCCGGCGTGACAGGCCGGCGTTCTAACCAACTGAACTACGCCCCCATATATATAAATAAATCCTAAATACTAATTTCTAAATCCTAACCCGGACAAGCCGGAACCAAATCCTAAATACTAATTTCTAAATTCTAAGCTTTTTTTACGGAAACTGTCGTGGTGGTGGGCGGAGCAGGTTTCGAACCTGCGACCCTCGGCTTGTAAGGCCGATGCTCTCCCGCTGAGCTACCCGCCCCCAGTAGACTATTTTACATACACTAATTTACTATCCCAGTCAAACAAGAAAATTGCTGCACCTTCACTGGGGAGTCTGGGTCGGCAATTCGGCCGGCACTGTTTCCTGAGGGAAAAAGCCGGTCTCCGCAGGCTCTTTGGGCACAAGAAATTTTTCCGGGTCAGGAATGACCAGGGCGCTCTTCAGTACTTCATCCATGTGCTCAACCATCACCATCGATATGCTTTTCAGGACCTGCGACGGAATTTCCTTTAAATCCTTCTCATTTTCCCTGGGGATAATCACGGTAGAGATATTACCCCGGTGGGCGGCAATAATCTTTTCTTTCAGCCCGCCGATGGGCAGCACCCGGCCGCGCAGTGTTATCTCTCCGGTCATGGCAACATCCTTGTTGACCGGAATCCGGGTAAGAGCTGATATAATAGATGTAGCCATAGCAATGCCGGCAGAGGGGCCATCCTTTGGTGTTGCGCCCTCCGGCACGTGTATGTGAATGTCAAGGTTCTGATAGAAATCCTTGGACAGGCCCAGCATGTCTGCGCGTGAGCGTGCATAGCTCATGGCAGCCTGGGCAGACTCCTGCATCACTTCTCCCAGCTTGCCGGTGATGGTAAGCTTGCCTTTCCCCGGCATAGTGGTAACTTCGATGACCAGCAGCTCTCCGCCCACCTCGGTCCAGGCCAGCCCTGTGGTGATGCCCACTTCATTTTTTTCCTCAGCTTTACCGTAGCGGAATTTCGGCACCCCGCGATATTTATACACGGTGTTGCGGCTTATCGGTATTTTTGTGTCCCGGCCCCGGGTAATCACTTCTTTAGCCACCTTGCGGCACACTGCTGCGATTTCCCGCTCAAGATTTCTGACCCCGGCTTCCCGGGTATAGCGGCGGATGATGGTGAGCAGCGCCTGATCTGAGAATACGATATTGTTCTCAGTTAAGCCATTGGTCCCAGTCTGCTTCGACACGAGGAATTTTTTAGCAATTTGCAGCTTCTCCGTCTCAAGATATCCGGGGATGCGGATGATTTCCATCCGGTCCTGCAGCGCCGGCGGTATGGCATGCAGGGTATTCGCGGTGGTGATAAACATCACCTCGGAGAGGTCATAGTCCATGTCAATGTAGTGGTCATTAAAGGTGTGGTTCTGCTCGGGATCAAGCACCTCAAGCAGTGCCGCGGAGGGATCGCCGCGGAAGTCCATGCTCATCTTGTCCACTTCATCCAGCAGAAATACCGGATTGTCGGTGCCGGCCTTTTTCAGGCACTGGAGGATTTTCCCGGGAAGGGCTCCGACATAGGTCCGGCGGTGACCGCGAATTTCAGCCTCATCCCGCACGCCGCCCAGCGACAGGCGCACAAACTTTCTCCCCGTCGCCCGGGCAATGGACTTGGCAAGGGACGTTTTTCCCACCCCCGGCGGCCCGACAAAACAGAGTATGGGCCCCTTAATTTTATTAACCAGGCCCTGCACTGCAAGGTATTCCAGAATCCGCTCTTTGGGTTCCTTGAGGCCGTAATGATCTTCTTCAAGAATTCTTTCTGACTCGTTCAGGTCCATCTTAATATCGGCCTTCTCACCCCAGGGCAGGCACAGTATCCAGTCAATGTAATTGCGCACCACGGTCACTTCAGCAGACATGGGGGGCATCATCTTCAGCTTTTTAATCTCTTTTTTGACCTTGCCGAGCGCCTCTTCAGAGAGCTTTTTAGATTGTACCTTCTCCTCAAGCTCCATGATTTCGCTCATGAGGTCATCTTTTTCCCCCATCTCCTTTTGAATGGCACGCATCTGCTCGTTCAAGTAGTAATCCTTCTGGGTCTTCTCCATCTGCTTCTTAACCCGGTTCTTTATCCGGCGCTCGATCTGCAGAATTTCAATCTCTGACTCCATCAGGGAGTAGATGCTTTCCAGGCGCTGATTGACATCCAGCGTCTCCAGCAGCTTCTGCTTTTCCTCTATTTTGAGATTGAGGTGCGGGGCCAGCAGATCAGCGATGCGGCCCGGGTTATCAACTCCGGAAATGGTGGTGAGCATTTCCGGGGGGATCCGCTTATTGAGCTTTACATACTCATCAAGGGTTGAAACGATGCTGCGCGTCAGGGCCTTGGTCTCGGGGCTGGTTTCGTATTCTTCTTCAACGGCCTCAGCCAGTACGGTAAAATGTTCGCGATGCGGGACAAAGCCCTTGATGCGATAGCGCTGCTTTCCTTCTACCAGCACCT